>NZ_SMMH01000008.1 GCF_004634215.1 Deinococcus fonticola
AGAAGTTGCCAGCGTGAGCGTTCGACGGGTCGCGTGGCAGCTCGGTACGCCTGTTCCAGCTCATCGGTCGTGCGGTGTGTGGTCAACTGGGCAGCTCGCATAGTTGATTATCACTTTAGTCCCGTATAAAGGGCAGTTGGTCTCCTCTGCCCCGTAACAAGGGTCAAAGCTGAACCGGCCTCCCCGGTCGCGCAGTTAGCGCTGACCAGGGAGGCCGACCTGATGAGGTCGAGAAATTTACTTCTCGTACATGGTGTAGTTGCTGCTGATCACCGCATTGTTCTTGACGTAGAAGTTCCCGATACGGCTCTGGAACGCGGCCACGCTGTCGGGCTTGGCGATCATGATGACGGGGATGTTCTTGGCGAACAGCAGTTGCCACTGGTTGTACAGCTGCTTGCGCTTCTGCTGATCGCCGCTGGCTTCGGCCTGTGCAAAGAGGTCGTAAATCTGCTTCTCGTAAGGCTGCATGGCGGCCATATTGGGCGTGTCGCCTTCCTTGGCCGGCTGCACAGCACGGTGCCAGTAGTTCAGGGCGCCCCCGGGTTGCCAGATGTCCTTGCGCAATTGCGGGTCGGGCTGGTCACCGAAGGCCAGGATCACAGCGTCCACATTGCCGCTGATGGCGGTGGGCAGCACGTTGCTGCCGGTGATGCCCTGCAAATTCAGTTTGATGCCGATCTTGCCGAAATCACTTTGCAGGATGGTGGCGATGCCGGGCATGACGCTGCTGTCAGCCGCGTGCAGCAGGTTGAACTGAATGTCCGGGCCACCGCCGGGCGCGTTACGAATACCGTTCCTGTTGGTGTCCTTGTAACCCAGCGCGTCGAGACGGGCGCCCGCTTTCTTCAGGTCGAACTCGCCCAGCATCTTGCGGGTCAGGGGGTTGTACCACTCACTGATGGGCGCGACGCCAAAACCGGGGTCACTGGCCAGGCCGTTGTATACCGTGTCGATGATGCGTTCACGGTTCACGGCGTACTGCAAGGCCTGCCGGAAACGCAGGTCGCTGAAGGCTTTCGCCAGCACCGGGTCTTTGTCGTTCTGGTTGAAACTCAGGTGTACGGGCGGGTTGTTCAGGCCCACGCCGCGAATTACGCGGAATTTGGCACCCGCCAGTTCCTGCTGTTTCAGATCCGGGTACTGCGCCCCGGTGATGGGCGCACTGTCCAGTTGCCCCGCCCGGAACGCCGCGATCTGCGCTTCCGGGCTCTTGATGATCAGGTATTCCAGCCTGTCCATGTACGGCAGCTGGTTGCCTTCCGGGTCACGCCGCCACGAGTTCGGGTTGCGCACCAGTGTCACCTTCTGATCCACGGTGTAGTTGCTGAGCTTGAACGGCCCGGTGCCCACGATGTCTTCCAGGTTGGTGTTCGTCGCCCACGCTTTCATGTAGGCGTCCGGGTCTTTCAGCGGGCTGTACTTCGCCAGCTTGTGCTGAGGCAGGATCGGCACGAACGTCAGCGCCTGCAGCATCGCCCCGTAGGGTCTGGGGGCAGTGACCCTGACGGTGTAGGCGTCCACTTTCTCAAATTTCAGCGGGTCTTTGCCCACCTTGAACACGGCGGACTGGTTGGCTTTGAGGCCGGTGTTGCTCGCCAGGTCGACCAGCGTAAACATCACGTCGTCCGCGTTGAAATCCTGCCCGTCACTCCACTTCACACCCCGGCGCAGTTTCAGGGTCGCCGTGCGCCCGTCGGGCGCGAACGTCCACGACTCTGCCAGGGCCGGATACAGCTTGTTCGTCAGCGGATCGAGGGTGATCAGACGGTCAAAGACATTGTTCAGGACGGTGTAGCTGTTGTTGTCCAGCACCGCGAAGTAATTGAAGCTCTGCGGGCTGGACACCAAACTCAGGGTCAGGGTGCCGCCCTTCTTGCCGATGCTCTGGAACAGACTGGCCGGGACGTTGTTCTTCTGGGCCGAAGCGGCAGAAAGGGTAAGGGCAGCGGTCAGAGTCAGAAAGACGGCTTTAGGGGACATGAGGGAACCTCCATGAGCAGGCGCGAGAAATGGGTTGAAGAGTGAGGCGAGTGTAGCGGAAGGGACAGAAAAGCACCACGCACCGGCCCGGCTCAGCGGCTCTGGGTGTCGGCGGCGTCGCGCAGGGCATCACCCATGAAGTTGAAGGCCAGCACGGAAATCACGATCATCAGGCCCGGCAGCAGCAGCCAGGGGTACGTCTTGAAGGCGTCGTCGGTGCGGGCGTCGTTCAGCAGCAGGCCCCAGCTGGCCATGGGTTCCTTGATGCCCAGGCCCAGGAAGCTCAGGCCGCTCTCGCCCAGGATGTAACCGGGCAGCGAAAGGGTGGCGGTGACGATCAGGAAACTGCTGAGGTTGGGCATGATGTGGCGCAGGATGATGCGCATGTCGGCCGCGCCCAGGCCCCGCGCGGCCTGCACGTAATCGATGCTGCGGGCGCTGATCACCTGGCCACGAATGACGCGGGCCAGCGCCGCCCAGCCGATAAAGGCCAGCACCGCCACGATGCCCAGGTACACCCAGGTGGAGGGCCATTTGGCGGGGATAATCGTGGAGAGGGCCAGCAGAATCGGCAGGCGCGGGAACGACAGCAGCACCTCGATCACGCGTTGAATGAGCCCATCGATAAAGCCGCCGAAATACCCGCTGATGCCGCCCAGCACGATACCGATGGTGAAACTGATCAGGATGCCCACCACGCCCACCGTGAGGCTCACCTGCCCGCCCACCAGCATCCGCGACAGCAGGTCACGCCCGAACTTATCGGTGCCCAGCGGGAAGTAATAGCCTTTTTCCGGGTCGACGCCGAACAGGTGCAGGTTGCTGCGGAACACGCCCAGGAAGCGGTAGTCCTCGCCCCGCGCAAAGAACTGGAGGGGAATGGGGTTTTCCCTGTCCACCACCGACAGTTTCTTGAAGGTCACCGGGTCGCGTTCGGTCTTGGAGCCGTAGATGAACGGCCCGCGCCACTGTCCCTGGTGAACCACATGAATGCCGCTGGGTTTCACGTAGGGGTACTCCTCGTGCTGGGTCGTGATGCTGTAAGGCGCGAGGAACGGCGCAAAAATGGCCGACAGGTACATGACCACCAGCACCCAGAAACTGATCACGCCCACCCGGTTGCGCCGGAACCGCCGCAGAGCCATCTGGATGGGCGTGCGAGCCACCACCACGCCATCCGAACGGGGTTGAGCAGGCACGGCGGTCATGCGGACACCGCCGGGGTGAGCGGTGCTCGGGGAGTGGGGAGTGGGAAGTGGGAAGTGGAAAGGGCCGTAGTCCTTAGACCCTTAGACCCTTCGACCCTTAGACGACAAGCGGAGCGAGTCATTCGAACCTCACGCGGGGGTCGGCCCAGGCCAGGGCCAGGTCGGCCAGCAGGTTGCCGATCAGGAGCAGCAGGGCGCTGAGCATCAGCAGGGTCATGGCGAGGTACTGATCCTTATTGATGAGACTGGAGTACAGCAGGGGGCCGATGGTGGGGAGGTTCAACACGATGCTGCCGATGATGCTGGCGTTGATGAGGTTCGGCAGGCTCAGGCCCGCGATGGAAATCAGCGGGTTCACGGCGTTCCTGAAGGTGTGGCGCCACAACACGACTTTGCTGGCCAGCCCTTTGCTGCGGGCGGTGCGCACGAAGTCCTGATTCATCACGTCGAGCATGGAGGCGCGCATCTGGCGCATGATGCTGGCCACGCCTTCCAGGCCCAGCACGATGACCGGGATCCACAGGTGGTTCAGAAGGTCGAGCACCTTGGGCCCGCTCCAGGGCGCGTCGATGAACTGCGGGCTGAACAGGCCGTTCACGTTCGTCCAGCCCAGTTTCAGCACCAGGGCCGAGAGCAGCATGGCGACCAGATAATCCGGCGTGGCGAGGCTGAAGTACCCGATGAAATTCATGATGGTGGCGGGCCAGCCGTAGCGGTTCAGGGCGGTGTATACCCCGAGCGGAATGGCCACCAGCCACGACACCAGCATGGTGATGACCGCCAGAAACACCGTCCAGCCCAGTGAATCCCAGATCATGCTGGTGACCGGGCGCGAGTTGGTGAACGAGAACCCGAAGTCCCCGCGCAGGAAGATACCCTCGATCCACCTCAGGTACTGCATCCACGCGGGCTGGTTGAGGCCCAGTTGCTCGGTGATGCGCGCCACCGTCTCGCGCGACATGCGCGGGTCTTCTAGGTACTGGTCGATGAAGCTTCCGGGCTGCAACTGAATGACCAGAAAGCACACGGCACTGATCACCAGCATGGTCGGAAGAATGCCGAGCAGGCGGCGCAGCGCGTAGGTCAGCATGGCCGTGCGGTGCCCGGTACGCGGCGAGAAGAGAGAAACTTATCTAGGAACAAGGTGTGACTCCATTTCAACAGGGGCAACGGCGGGTGGAACGTCCACAGAACACGTCCACCCGCCCGTTTTCATTACTTCATGTAAATGAACGTGTGGGTGTTGTAGGTGGGGATGGGGCCGAGGTTGTACACGAAGTTGCCGACCTTGTTGCTGACGGCAGCGAGGTTGTCGGCCTTGGCGATCATGATGACCGGCAGGTTCTTGCTGAACAGCGCCTGCCATTCGCCGTACAGGGCCTTGCGCTTGATGGGGTCGGTGACGGTCGCGCCCTGGTCGAAGATGTCGTAGATGCGTTTTTCCCAGGGTTGCATGGCGCTAAAGACCGGCTTGCCGTCCTTGTCGCGGGTGGACAGGTGCCAGTAGTGCAGGGCCTGGCCAGGTTGCCAGATTTCGCGCCTGAGTTGCGGGTCGGGCTGATCCCCGAAGGCCAGGATCATGCTCTCGAAGCTGCTGCTCATGCCGGTGGACAGCAGGTTGGCGACTAGGATGCCTTTGGGGTTGATCTTCACGCCGATGCTTTTCAGGTCGTTTTGCAGGATGGTGATCAGCGGCGGGTAGATGGTGCTGTCGGTACCGTAGGTCACGTCGAATTCCAGGTTCTTGCCGCCGGGCAGGTTGCGGAAGCCGTCTTTGTCGGTGTCCTTGAGGCCCATGGCGTCCAGTTTGGCGGCGGCAGCCTTCAGGTCGTACTTGCCCAGCGCGCGCGTGGTGTTCACGTAGAACTCGCTGATGGGCGACACGCCGTGACCGGGCAGCATGGCGATGGTGTTATAGATGTCGTTGATGACGCGCGGGCGGTTCACGGCGCTCTGCATGGCCTGCCGGAAACGCAGGTCGCGGAAAACTTTGGCCAGCGCCGGGTCTTTCACGTCGAAGTTGAACGACCAGTGCGGCGGGCTGCCGAACAGGGCCTTGCTGCGCTGGATCTTGAAGGGCGCGCCCGCGACTTCCTTCTGCTTCAGGTCCGGGAACTGGGCGCCGTTGATGTTGACTTCATCCAGGTTGCCGGCCACGAACTGCGAGACCTGCGCCTGCGGGTCGCGGACGATCAGGTACTCCAGGCGGTCGAGGTACGGCAGTTTCGTGCCCTTGCTGTCCACCTTGTAGTAAAGCGGGTTTTTCACCAGCGTGACCTTCTGCCCGGTGACGTACCCGCCGAACTTGAACGGCCCGGTGCCGACCACTTCGCTGGCCTTGTCGGTGCTCCACATTTTCATGAAGTTCTCGGGGTTTTTCAGGGGATCGACTTTGGCGAACACGTGCTGCGGGAAAATGAAGGTGCGCAGCGGTTGCAGGAAGGCGCCCGCCGCCTGGTTCAGCGTCATGCGGACGGTGGAGTTGTCGACCTTCTCGACTTTCACGGGTTGCCCGCCGAAGGTCAGGTTGGGAATCTGGTTGGCCCGTACGCCGGGGTTCAGGATGATGTTGTTGTACGTGAACACCACGTCGTCGGCATTGAAGGGCTGGCCGTCGTGCCACTTCACGTCCTTGCGGAGTTTGAACGTCCAGACCTTGCCGTCCTTGCTGGTCGTCCAGCTTTCGGCCAGGCCGGGTTCCAGTTTGTAGGTGGCGAGGTTGTACTCGACCAGGCTTTCGAGCACGTTGTTCAGCACAGTGTAGGTGTTGTTGTCGATGGCGCCGTAGTAGTTGAAGGTGCTGGGGTTGTCGCCCAGCGGCAGGGTGTACGTTCCGCCGGGCTTGCCGGGAACGATGCCCACGCTTTTCAGGTTCGCGCCGACGGTTTTCGCGGCGAGGGCGGGCGCGCCGAGGAGGAGCAGGCCAAGGGTCAGGAACGTCAATTTATGCATGAAACCTCCGGGGAGTACGGGTTTTTCGGGAATACAGGGTTTTCGGGGCACAGGGTTTTCGCTGGCGAAGCGGCTAAAAAGACAGTGGGAAGCGGGAGCAAGACTGTTTTCCACTCACCACTTCCCACTCAGCACGTCCCGTTTACTTCTGGTAGATCAGCGGCACGGGGTTGTACCCGGGGATGACGCCCAGGTTGTAGATGTAGTTACCGTACTTGCTGCTGACCGCGCCGATGTTCTCGGGCTTGGCGATGGGCGTGACCGGCAGGTTCTTGGCGAACAGCAGTTGCCACTTGGTGTACAGGGCGCGGCGCTTGACAGGGTCCGTGGTGACGGCGGCCTGGTTGAAGATCTCGTAGATGTCTTTTTCCCAGGCGGCCATTCTGGCGGTGTTGGCGGGGTCGCCGTCCTTGGCGGGCTGGGTGGAACGGTGCCAGTAGTACAGGCTGCCGCCGGGCTGCCAGATGGGGCGGCGCAGTTCCGGATCCGGCTGGTCTCCGAAGGCACCCAGCAGGGCTTCCCAGTCGCCGCTCTGTCCGGTGGAGATCAGCTTGCTGGACAGAATGCCTTTCAGGTTGACTTTCACGCCGGCTTTGGCGAGGTCGTTTTGCAGGATGGTGGCGATGGGCGGGTACACGGCGCTGTCGGTGCCGTAGGTCAGGTCGAATTCCAGGGCCTTGCCGCTGGGCAGCAGGCGGGTGCCGGCGCTGTTCTTCTTAGAGAGGCCCATGGCGTCCAGGGCGCGGTTGGCGGCGGCCAGGTCGAACTTGCCGAGCAGGGTCGAGCAGTTGGTGTAGAAGGCCTTGTTGGCCGGGGCGACGCCGCAGCCGGGCTGGCTGGCCAGGCCGTTGTACACGCTGTCGATGATGCGGTTGCGGTTCACGGCCTTCTGCAGGGCCTGGCGGAAACGCACGTCACTGAAGACCTTGGCCAGTTCAGGGTCTTTGGCGTCGAAGTTGTAGGCGATGAAGGGCGGGCTGCCGAACAGGGCCGTGAAGCGCCCGACCTTGATGGGCGAGCCGCTGACTTCCTTCTGTTTCAGATCCGGGAACTGGGCGCCTGACGAATTGAGCTGGTCAAGGTTGCCGGCCAGGAACTGCGCCATCTGGGCCTGCGGGTCGCGGATGATCAAAAATTCCAGCTTGTCCAGGTAAGGCAGCTTCTGGCCTTTGGCGTCCACCTTCCAGTAGTTGGGGTTTCTCACCAGACTGACTTTCTGCCCGGTGGTGTAACTCTGGAATTTGAAGGGGCCGGTGCCGACAATTTCGCTGGCGGCGGTGTTGCCGGGCCAGGCGTTGTTGATGTCGCTGGATTTGGCGCCGCCCTCGGGGGTGTACTTGACCAGTTTGTGCTTGGGCACGATGAAGTAGCGCTGCTGCAACAGGAAAGCCGGTGCGGGGCGCGGCAGGGTGAACTTCACCGCGTACTGGTTCACCTTGCTGATGGTGATGTCCTTGCCGTCCAGCTTGAAGTTGGCCGGGTCGCCCGCCTTGGCGTCGGGGTTCATGATCAGGTTCTTGTACGTGAAGATCACGTCGTCGGCGTCGAAGGTCTGGCCGTCACTCCACTTCACGCCCTGGCGCAGTTTGAAGGTGTAGGTCTTGCCGTCGGGGCTGACCGTCCAGCTCTCGGCGAGCGCCGGTTCGATCTTGTAGGTGGCGAAGTTGAATTCCACCAGTCCGTCGAACAGTTGCTGCGAGATCAGGCCCAGGTTGTTGTCGATGGCGCCGTAATAAAAGAGGCTCTGGGGGCTGTCGCCCAGGGCCAGGGTGTAGGTGCCGCCGCTCTTGCCGTCGACCACACCCAGAGAGCCGTATCCGGTGACTTTCTTGGGAGCGGCGGAAGCGGTGGTGAGCAGGGCGGTGCCGATCAGGGCGAGGCTGATCCGGGCCAGGGTGGTGCGTTTACGCATGCGTGTCCTCCGGTGAAGTGATCATTCCGATCACGAGGGGGTGTGGATGTCGTGGTTGTACCCACCTAGCCTAATACCACTTTGCGGCCACTTGCAAGTGATTTGCAAAGTGGCTTTAGAGTGGTATGGTTGCAGCGATGTCCCTCAACGCCCCCATGACGGCCGCACCGTGGCTCGTGCCGCTCGACCTGCACAGCGCCACGCCCGTATATGTGCAGGTTGCCCAGGGGCTGCGCGAACGGATCGAGCAGGGAGAACTGCCCGTCGGCAGTGCCCTTCCTGCTGAACGCGAACTGGCCGCCAACCTGCACGTGTCGCGCGTGACCGTGCGTCAGGCCCTCGCCCTGCTGGCCGAACAGGGACTGCTGTCACGCAAACATGGCAGCGGCACCTTCATCACACCGCCTCAGACAGCGGAATTGCCGTCTCACTCGCTGGGGCTGCTCAGTTCATTCAGCGGCGACGTCACTTCACGCGGGCAGCGGCCCGGCGCCCGGGTGCTGACCTTCGAGCACACGCGCCCCACCGCCCAGGAAGCCATGTCGCTGGGCCTCTCCCCCACCGAGTTCGTGTACCGCATCCGCCGCCTGCGCACCGCCGACGGCGAACCGCTGGCCCTGGAGCAAAGCACCCTCCCGGTTGTGCTGGTGGGCCACATCACCGCGCAGGACGTGACCGACGCCAGCCTGTACGCGCTGCTGGGCACGCGCGGCCTGCAACCCCAGCGGGCCATCCGTCACCTGCGGGCCGTGAACGCCGACGCGGACGCCGCCGGGCTGCTGGAAGTCAGCGTGGGCACCGCCATGCTCAGCACCGAACGCCTCTCGTGGACGAACCGGAACAGACCCATTGAATTTGCCCGCGCCCTGTACCGGGGCGACCGGTACGACTTCGTAATGGAACTCCACGCGCAGGACGGCGCATGAGGGGGCCGGCATGACCCGCGCCCCGCGCATTCTGGGACTCATGAGCGGCACGAGCGCCGACGGGGTGGACGCCGCGCTGCTGGAACTTCCCGGCTGGCCTGAACTGGGCTCAGGCGGAGCTTTTCCGGCCCTGCCAGCTGGCGTGCCGCGCGGACGGGTGGTCGAGCATCATTTCCTGCCGTTCAGCCGTGAACTACGCGAAGCCGTGCTGAAAGCCATGTACGACCAGGCCAGCACCGCCGAGTTGACCCAGTTGCACTGGTGGCTGGGCGAGGTGCTGGCCGAGGCCGCCGCGCCGCTAGCCGGGGAAGCCGACCTGATCGCGTCTCACGGCCAGACGGTGCAGCACCATCCCAGACCCGACGCCGGGCGCGGCTGGGCGCGGCCCGCCACCCTGCAACTGGGAGAAGCGGCCGTCCTTGCCGAGCAGAGCGGTAAACCTGTCGTGGCCGACTTCCGCACGGCGGACATCGCGGCGGGCGGGGTGGGGGCGCCCCTGGTGCCGTTCGCGGACTGGGCGCTGTTCGCCGAAGCCAACCGTCGCCGCGTCGTGCTGAACATCGGTGGACTGTCGAACATCACGTTTCTGAACGGCCTTGACCCGGCCGCGGTGATGGCCTTCGACACCGGCCCCGGCAACTGCCTGATCGACGAAGTGGCCGAGTTGCGCGGCCAGCGCTTCGACGAGGGCGGGCAACTCGCCGCTCAGGGCCAGGCCGACGGCGGCACGCTGCTGGGCTGGCTGGCCCACCCCGAGTTGCACCAACCCCCACCCAAAGCCACCGGGCGCGAGGTGTGGACGCTCTCGCAACTGGGTCTGCCGGGCCTGAGTCTGCCGGGCCTGAGTCTGCCTGACCTGGCTGCCACCGCGACGGTGTTCACGGCCCGCACCATCGCGGACGCCCTGCGGTTCCTGCCCGCCCGCACCGATGAAGTGATCGTGGCAGGTGGCGGCGCCAAAAACCCCGTCCTGATGCGCGCATTACAGACGGCGCTGGACACCGTTCCCCTGCGCACCTTTCAGGATGTCGGCTGGCACGAGCACGGCTTCAACGAGGCCACCCGCGAGGCCGCGGCCTTCGCCTTCCTGGGGTACGCCCGCGTGCAGGGCTGGGCCAATACCCTCCCGCAAACCACCGGGGCGCGGCGGGCCGTCAGTGGCGGCAAACTTACCCCCAACCCACACCCCCAACCACCCCGAGGGCAAGCATGACCGATCCGCGCCGCACCGAACATGTTCATCCGCAGTACACCCACCTGGATACCCTGCCGACCACCGAACTGGTGCAGGCCTTCGCCGATGACCAGCTGGGCGCCGTGCAGGCCGTGCAGAAGGCCGGGGCGTCCATTGCGGCGGCGGTGGACGCCGCGCTGCCCCGACTGGAACGCGGCGGACGACTCGTGTACGCCGGCGCCGGCACCAGCGGCCGGCTGGGCGTGCTCGACGCCACCGAACTGACCCCCACCTTTTCCTGGCCCGCTGAACGCGCCGTGCCCCTCATCGCCGGGGGCGAACGCGCCATCCGTCAGGCTGTGGAAGGCGCAGAGGACAGCTTCGACCTGGGCATCAAAGACGCGCAGGCCGCGCAGCTTGGCCCGGACGACATCCTGATCGGCATTGCCGCCAGCGGCACCACCCCCTACGTGCTGGGTGCGTTGCAGGCCGCCAGAGACGCAGGCGCGCTTACCATCGCCATGGCCAACAACCCCGGCGCCCCCATTCTGAACGCCGCGCAGTGCGGCATTCTGCTCGACACCGGGCCGGAAATCATCAGCGGCTCTACCCGCCTGAAGGCCGGCACCGCGCAGAAAATCACACTGAACACCATTTCCAGCGCCCTGATGGTAAGACTCGGCAAAGTGTACGGGAACCTGATGGTGGACGTGAAAGCCACCAACACGAAACTGGAAGGCCGCGCCGTCCGGCTGGTGCAACACGCCACCGAGAGAGACGAGGCCACAGCCCGCACGGCCCTTGAGGAAGCGAAGGGCAGCGTAAAAACCGCGATTGTCATGCTCGAATTAGGCTTGAAAGCCCGTGAGGCCGAGGAGTTGCTGGGAAGGCACGGCGGACATGCCCGGGCAGCGCTTCAAGAGAAACCGTAAGAGAAGAATCCAGGCTAGGTACATAATCGAGTGGTGGGAGAAACGCGATTTCCGTCCCAGCACACGCCCTACAGAGGTTTCAATCCACTCCCGTCGTATAGGACAGGAGAACACTGCGATACCCGGGGGCATTTCCGAGGGCTCTTATCCTCCTGGGTTTTCGCCGGAGTGTGGGGTTCGCGTGGCCCAGACAGGTACGCCAATCGGCTTACTTTTAGCAAAGCGGCTTTTTTTTGAAAGCGTGAGGGTGCAGAGTGGGGACGTGTTAGACAACACCGACCTGTTCCCCATCTGCTCGGAGGCGCAGCTTTTGGCGCTTCAGCGCGTTGAGTGGCTGAACCCTGAACGGCTGAGGCTCAAGCAAACGGCCCTGGCAGGAGTTGGCCTTGCTGATGCAGTTGAAGGGACGAACCCAGCGGATTATGCATGAGACCACACAGGACGTAAAGTCCATAGGAGACGGCCCGGACGGGAAGTTGTTCACACTGGCCTTGCTGAGGTTGCGGGGAAGAATGTTGCCCCTGAGGGAGGAAAGGGAATGCTAGATCAGAATCTGGTTTCGGAGGTGCTGGGGGCAGCCCGGGCGGGTGGGGCGGACTTCAGCGAGTTGTTCGTGGAAGACACGCTGTCCACGACCTTGCGGCTGCATCAGGGGCAGGTGAAGGAGGCCGGAGGCGGCAACCTGTTCGGGGCGGGCCTGCGCCTGCTGTACGGCGATAAAGTCGTCTACGCGTACACGAACGACGTGACGGCGGACGGCCTGCGGCAACTGGCCGACGCGGTGGCGCAGGCACGTGGCGGGACGGGCATGACCGACCGCAGTGGTGCAGGCGGGCTGGATTTTCGCCGTCTGGAAGTCAAGCCGCTGTACCAGGCGCGGCAGCATCCCCTCAGTCACGGAAAACGCGAGAAACTGGCGCTGATGCAGCGTGCTCATGGGGCGGCGGCAGGCGTGGGCGACGTGAAAACGGTGGACGTGAATTACCTCGACCGCATTCAGAAAGTGCTGATCGCCAACAGCGAGGGCCTGTGGGCCGAGGACGAGCGGGTGTGGACGCGCCTGATGGTTTCAGCCATCGCCCAGGACGGCACCCTGCGCGAGCGCGGGTATTACGGGCCGGGCGCCGGCAAGGGGCTGGAATTCTTCGAGGAGAAAACACCTGAAGCCATTGGCGCGGAGGCGGCCCGCATTGCGAACGCCATGCTGCGGGCCGAGTACGCCCCGGCGGGGAAACTGCCGGTGGTCATCGGGAACGAGTTCGGCGGGGTCATTTTCCACGAGGCCTGCGGGCACATTCTAGAAACGACGGCGGTGGAAAAGAACGCCAGCGTGTTCGCGGACAGAATGGGTCAGGCCATCGCCAGTTCGTGCGTGAGCGCCATCGACGACGGCACCATCGCGGGAGCGTGGGGCATGGTGAATGTCGATGACGAGGGCATGCCGGGGCAGCGCACGGTACTGATCGAAAACGGCGTGCTCAAGTCCTTCATGGTCGACCGGGTGGGCGAGCTCAAGACCGGATATAAGCGCACCGGCTCCGGGCGGCGGCAGAATTACACGTTTGCGCCGGCCAGCCGTATGCGCAGCACCTACATCGACAGGGGCGACAAGACACCCGACGACCTGATCAAGTCCGTGTCGCACGGCATCTATGCCCGCACCATGGGCGGCGGCAGCGTCACGCCCGGAACGGGGGATTACAACTTCGCGGTGAACGAGGCGTACCTGATCGAGAACGGTGAGGTCACGCGCCCGCTGAAAGGCGCTTCGCTGGTGGGCAACGGGGCACGTGACCTGATGAACATCGTGGGTGTGGCAGGCGACCTGACGCTGGGGCAGGGCATGTGCGGCAGCGTGTCCGGCAGCCTCCCGACGGATGTGGGGCAACCGCACCTGCTGATCTCGGAAATTACCGTGGGGGGCCGGGCATGAAAACGAATGCGAACCCGAGTGGAACGGGAGCCTTGCAAGGCGGAACACCGGAAACACGTCCTTTTACGAAATACGCGAACGGGAGGGGATGCGCGTGACCGTGACCAACCGTCAATTGAGTCTGAGCGAGGCGCGGGCCTTTTTGCTGCAGGAAGCGGCCGCACGTAACGTGAAGCTGGAGGTCTACAGCTCACGCCACGCCAGCACGCAGATTCAGGCGTTTCAGGCCGAGGTGTCCGAATTCAAGCTGTCTACCCGGCAGGGCGTGGCGTTGCGGGCGCTGGTGCAGGGCGCGTGGGGGCAAAGCTACAGCGAGAACCTGTCGGAAGCGGCCCTCACGCGGGCGCTCGATGACGCGGTGGAGAACGCGGAACTGGTGAATGCGGAGCAGGGCGCGGCGTTGCAGCAGTGGCCGGCCCCACCCGCCCTCGACCTGTACGGCGAGGGCCTCAGCGGCGTCACCGTGGAGCAGAAGGTGAACGTGGCGCTGGAACTGGAACGCGCGGCGCGGGAAGCGGACGCGCGGGTGAAATCCATTCCCTACCTGCAATACCAGGACGCGGACATGCTGGTGGGTGTAGCCAACACCGAGGGGCTGGAGCGCGAAGATCGGCAGCTCTATGCCATGCAGTTCTCCTGCCCGCTGGTCAGCGAGGACGGGCAGAACAAGATGAAGGAGGACTGGCAGTTCACACGCGAGTTCACGCAACTTGACCCCACGCAGACTTCCCTGCGGGCGGTAGAGAAATCGCTGGCCCTGCTGGGGGCGCGGCCCACCCCGACGGGAACGTTTCCGGCCCTGATCGACGGCGAGGCGCTGGCGGAACTGCTGGCGCTGTACAGCGTGATGTTCAGCGGCAAGTTCGTGGAGGAAGGCAAGAGTCCACTGGGGGGCCGGCTGGGCGAGCAGATCGTGAACCCGCTGGTCACCCTGCTGGACGACCCGCTGCGGCCTACCGGGCTAAACTCCCGCGCTTTCGACGCGGAAGGTTGCCCCAGTGCGCCCCTGACGCTGATCGAGGCGGGGCAATTGACGTCGTTCCTGCACAACGCGGACACCGCCGCCCGCGCCGGGACGCGCAGCACCGGGCATGCCACGCGCCACGGGCTTCAGTCGGGTGTTACGGTCGGCCCCAGCAACCTGGTGATGCAGGCCGGGGCGACCAGCCCCGCCGAGTTGCAGCGTGACTTCACGGGGGTGCTGCTCACGGGCGTTTCCGGCGGACACGCGGGCGCCAACCCCATCACGGGCGATTTCAGCCTGGAATCCGAGGGCTTCTGGCTGGAGAACGGAGAGGTGGCGTATCCGCTGGACGTATTCACCGTGGCGGGAAATATTCTGGAACTGCTGAGTGACGTGGAAGCCGTCGGCAGCGAGCTGCACGACACGTATTACGCCGTGAGTGCGCCCAGCGTGCGCGTGAGCAAACTTGCGGTGGCGGGAGGACAGGCCAAAGATTAAGGGTCGAGCCACCGGAAGAACCCACCAGCCAGGCGCGACCTGAGTGGTGGGTTCTTTTTGCTGTTGAGCCCTTACTCCAGCCGCAGGGGCACTCTGGCGTACCCGCCGCCAGGGGGCAGTTCGCGTTCTGTTTCACCGCCCAGCGACAGGCGTGTGGTGGCGTTCAGAAGTTCCTGCGTGAAGACGCGGAGTTCCAGCGTCGAGAGGGCCCGTCCGGGGCAGGCATGCGGCCCGGCACCGTACACGATGTTGGCGGGGGCGTTTTCCTCCGGGCCGAACCCGTCGGGATGGGAGAAGGTGCGCGGGTCGCGGTTGGCGGCTGTCCAGTTCACGTGCACAACGGTGCCGGCGGGAATGTCCACGCCGGCCAGGGTGGTGTGCTGGGTAGCGCGGCGGCGGTTGGCAACGAAAGGGCTGTCCTGGCGCAGAAGTTCGTCCAGCACCCGGTCAAACGCAGGAACCGGCAGGCCAGCGCGCAGGTGGGCTTGCAGTGCCGGGCTCTCCGCCAGGGCGTGCAGCACCACGCCGGTGCATAGGGCCAGCGAACCCAGATCACCCGCCGTCCAGTTGCGCAGGATGGACACCAGTTCCTCTTCGCGCAGCGGGCGGCCCAGGCAGTCATCCCGCATGAGCCTGGAGGTCACATCGTCGCCAGCAGGGTAGCCGGCGTGGTCGCGGCGCAGCGCCAGTTCGCCCTGAATGATCTCGTCGAAGGCGCGGGCCGCGCGGTTTTCTTCCATCCAGGCCAGCAGGCACGGTTCCAGGCCTGGCTGCCAGCCCAGCCAGCGCTGCTGCACACGCACGGCGTATTTCGCGCCCAGGTCGGTTACGGCCTCCACGGTGGCCGGAAGAGGCAGGTCAGCCAGCAGGGCCTGCATGACTTCGCGGGCCATGCTTTCAATGCTTTGCAGCGCGCCTCCGTCCATCAGGTACGGATCGATCAGGGCCCGGAACGCCGCGTGCTCGGCACCGTCCAGGCCGTTGGGCAGTTGCAGATGCCGCGACACGGCGCTGGAGTACAACTGCGGCTGCGTCACGACTTCCAGCACTTCCCGGTGACCGTAAACCACCACCTGATCGCCCTGCGCGTGAACAGGGCACTGTCTCAGGTGGTGGTCATAAGTCAGCCGGGGATCTTCTGGGGGCGGCGTCGACGGTCATGCCCGCATGCTACGCCGCTCAACTTTACAGGTGTCGCCCACGCGGGCGGTTTACCTGTTCAGGCCGTGACGCAGCACTTCGCCCAGTTGTTTGGTGATCAGGCCCTGGGCTTCTTCCAGTTCGGCGGTGGCGTTCTTGAGGGCGGTGCGGTACTCGTCGGCGTTGCGGCCAGCAGCATTTTTCAGGGTGTGGACAACAGCCTGCACCGCGAAGTGGGCTTCGGGCAGGCGGGCCAGGGCGGCGCCCGCTCCGGCGTGGCGGGCACCCAGCAGGGCGCCCAGCATCCCGACTTCCTCGCTGCGGCGCATCAGTTCGCGCTGGAAGGCGCGGTCTTTGATGCTGGTAATCACGTCCCAGGCGGCGTCCGAAAGGGCAGTCTGGGCCGAGACGGGGCGGTTCACCTCGACGAACAGGGTGTCGTTCTTGCGCCAGACGCGGTGGTGAACGCCGCCCTTGCCGCTCATCCAGTGCGTCTCGAAGTCGCGGGCGTGCTCGATCAGAATTTTCAGGCTGCTGGCGGGCAGGTCGGCGGGGGCGCGGTAACCGTCGCTGAGGGCGGCCCATTCGCTCAGGCCGTTTTCGTCGGTGGAGCGCATAGGTTCGTAGGCGCCGGCAATCGCACCGTATTGCTCATTGATGCGGGCCACCTCGCGCCCGTCGGTGAGCAGCAGGATATCGGTGCCGTCGTCGCTGACTCTGGCTTCGTGGGTCAGGTGGTGCAGGCCCAGGCCCCAGCGCTGGTGGGCGCTGCTCAGCGCCTCGCTGAGGGCCGCGTTCAGGGTCTGGGCGTCGGGCTGGCTGTCGGCCAGGGCGTGAACCTGGCTGTCCACGGCGGCGGTGCTCATCAGGGTATCGAAGGCCTCGAAAGGGCTGACGCTTGGCGCGGCTGGTGCGGGCGCTGTTTCGGTTTCAGTGGGTTTCGCTTTGACTCGTGCCATAACGGACTTATTATGTCATAAACAGAATGGATTGTGGGCGAGTCAGCCGGTATACTGGTCAGCACAACCTTGCCCCCGTGGCGGGTTCCGGCGACCATACGCCGAACTGGAGGAGTCTGCTACCACGCCGGCTCCTTTTTTTCATGCCTTCATTCACCCCAAGGAAACGCCATGCACGAAACCGCCGCGACCCATTCCCTCCTGACAGCCCTGGGCCTGCACCTCGGTGCCGCCCAGATCACCGGCCTCGCCCTGCTGCTGTTCCTCCTGACCTACCTGCTGATCCTGCTGGAAAAGTACGTTCACCGCACGGTGGCGGCCCTGCTGGGCGCGTGCGCCGTGATGTTGCTGGGCCTGCTGACGCCCGCGCAGGCCTGGGGCGCCATCGACTTCAATACCCTCTTTCTGCTGTTCGGCATGATGAACATCGTGAACGTGCTGAGCCACAGCGGATTTTTCGACCTGGTGGCCCGCCGCGCCCTGACCCTCACGCGCGGCGAGCCGGTGCGCGTGCTGTGGATTTTCAGTCTGCTGACCGCCGCTTTCAGTGCTCTTCTGGACAACGTGACCACGGTGCTGTTCATGGCCCCGGTGGTGGTGACGGTCGCCAGCCGCCTGGGCCTGAAGCCGCTGCCGTACCTGGTCGCCGTGATTCTGGCCAGCAATACCGGCGGCACCGCCACGCTGGTCGGCGACCCGCCCAACATCATCATCGGGTCCGTGGCTGGCAAAGGATTCGGGGACTTCCTGCTGAACGTCGCCCCCTACGCCATCCTGGTCACATTTATCGCCGTGGGGCTGATGCACCTGATGATGCGCCGTAACGGCTCACTGAAGGCCAACTTCAGCAGTGACCAGTTGCAGGCCGCGCTGCACGACCCCACACCGCTGCACACCGACCCGCCACTCATGAAAAAAGCCCTGTGGGTGTTCGCCGTGACCCTGCTGCTGTTCATGGTGGGCCACCCCATCGGGCTGGAAGCGGGCCTGATCGCCCTGACCACCAGCACCTTCCTGCTGCTGATCGCCCGCCTCGACCCGGCGGAACTGTTCGAGCGGGTCGAGTGGACGACCCTGCTGTTCTTCATGGGCCTGTTCGTGGTGGTCGGCGCCCTGGAACACGCTGGGGTGTTCACACAGGTCGCGCAGGCGCTCACGCAGGCCGTCGGCGACGACATGGGCAAGGGAATCTTGCTGGTCGGGCTGTTCAGTGCCCTGATCAGCGGGTTTGTCGACAACATCCCCTTCACCATCAGCATGGCGAGCGTGCTGAAAGAACTTCAGGGCACGCTGGGGAACAGCATGGAGCCGCTGTGGTGGGCGCTCTCGCTCGGCGCGTGCCTGGGCGGCAACCTCACCCTGATCGGCGCTTCGGCCAACATCGTGGTGTCGGACATCGCCCGGCGCGAGGGGCACCCCATGAGCTTCACCGACTTCATGAAGTACGGCTTTCCGATTGCGACAGTCACCACGCTGGTCGCCGTGGGGCTGTACGCGCTGGTCTACACCCTGCGCGGGTAAGCCTGCGCCGGTAAAAGAGAGTCAGGCGAAAGCGGAAGACCGTCACTGGCCTTCCGCTTCGTCTTTTGTATTGCCCTTCAATTTCGCTCGTCCAGCACGCCTTTCCCATCGTGGGTGTCGTCGAGGAGAAGTTCGTCGAGCTTCATGGCGAACCGCTTCTGGAAATCGGCCTTCAGCGCGTCGAGATCCCCTTTGCCGCGCACGCTGATTCCGACCCGGTCGGCCCCATGCTGGCTCCAGATCCGCAGGGTGTGCTGCGTGTGGTCCAGGCCGTGGCCCGCCAGCCAGAAGGCCAGCTCACGCGGAAAGAGTTTCACGCCCTTCACCTTCAGCATCCCGCCCACGTTCCCGAACACGCCCCCGGGCAGGTAAACCCCGTCGGTGCGGTGCTCGAGTCGGGTCAGGTCACCGGTGCGGAAGCGCAGCAGGGGCATGGCTTCCTTGGTCAGGTGCGTGACCACCAGTTCGCCGCGCTCGCCGTCCGGCAAGACCGCGCCCGTTTCCGGGTCGATGACTTCCAGGTAAACCCAGTCGTCCAGCACGCGCAGACCGTCCTTCGCGGGCGTTTCCAGGGCCATCAGGCCCGCCTCGCTGCTGGCGAAGCAGTCCAGCGCCGTGCACCCCAGCGCCGCTTCCACCTTTTCGCGGCGGCCCTCGATGCTGGTCAGCGGTTCGCCGGACGAGATGAGCAGGTCTACCCGCGCCCCCGCCTCGCCGAGCTTCTGCGCGAAGCTGGGCGCCGACACCAGAACACGCACGCCCAGTTGCTGAATGCACTCCAGTTGGGCTGCAGATTCACCGGGGCCGAAGGGAACGGTTTTGGCGCCCAGGGCCTCCAGGCCGTCCTGCATCAGCCAGCCCCCCGCGAACCGGTGGTAGCCGAAAGCGACCTGCGCGTAATCGGCGGCGCTGACCCCCGCGGCGGCAAAGGCCCGCGCCCCGGCCTGCCCGTGCGCCTCCACGTCGCGGCGGGTGGCGTATTCCGGGAGCCAGTGCCCGCCGGGATGTGGCGTCAAATGCACCCGTACAGCGTCCGGGTGACTCAGTTCACCGGCCTGAAACGCCTGCGTCAGGCGGTCACGGGTCAGGAAAGGAACGTCGGGCCAGTTCACGCTGCCTGGCACGTCAGCAAGAGACGCACGGTACAGCGGCAGTTCACGCAGACGCCCCAGGAGCGCCTGGACATCAGGCGGAGCAGAAGAAGGGGGGGATAACGTGTTGGTCATGGAAAACCTCAGGGAAAATCGGCACGGCAGGGAGAGATTTACATCCAGCGTTTGCGGCGCTTGTAACTTTTGACCTCGCGGAAGCTCTTGCGGTTGCCGTGTTCGGTAACGCCCAGGTAGAACTCCTTCACGTCGGGGTTGCTGGCCAGTTCTGCGCTGGCCCCCTCCATGACGATGCGTCCGCCTTCCATGACGTATCCGTAATCACTGTTGCGCAGGGCGACGTTGGCGTTCTGCTCGACCACCAGCACGCTGACGCCCGTGTCCTTGTTGATGCGGCGCACGTTCTCGAAGATCTCCTGCACCAGCAGCGGGGCAATCCCCAGGCTGGGCTCGTCCAGCAGCAGGACTTTCGGGTGGGCCATCAGCGCCCGGCCAATAGCCAGCATCTGCTGTTCGCCGCCCGACGTGTACCCGGCCTGTTTGTCCTTCATCATGGCGAGTTTCGGGAAATACGAGTACATGCGCTCCAGGTCGTCGCGCCAGTTGCCGCGGCCCAGAATGGCCCCAGCGCGCAGGTTTTCCTCGACGGACAGGTGCTTGAACACCCGCCGGCCTTCCGGCACCTGCACCACGCCGGATTTCACGACGTCCGAGCCGAGCAGGCTGGACAGGGTTTTGCCCTCGAAACTAACGGTACCCTCGCGGATCTTGCCGTTTTCCGGCTTCAGCAGCCCGGAAATGGCCCGCAGGGTCGTGGTTTTCCCCGCGCCGTTGGTGCCGAGCAGGCTGGTGACACTGCCGGCCCGCACCGTCAGCGACACGCCGCGCAGCACCTGAACGATGTCGTGATACACGACCTCCACATTGTTCACGGTCAGGTCGCCGTGGGTGGCCGGGGTGACTGGCGGCGCAGTGTGAGGCTGGGGTTGAGTGGATAAGGTCATACGCTCCTTTGCGGGGCTGTGGTCAGCCACCTTCCCAAAACGGCCCCTGCGCCGCGCGCGGTGGGCTCAGTTCGGGCGAATGAGCTTGAACATCTGCGAGCGTTGGGGCGCCGTCAGGGCCATGAACTTCCCGGTGGGGGTCAGCATCAGCAGGCGCAGGTTCTCGGTTCCGATGTGGTCCTTGACGCTGAAACTGACCGGGCCGACACTGAACCCGGGATCGAAGGTCTTGCTGCCCACCATGCTGGTCAGGGCCTTGTAGACGGCCGCGGGGCTGGTGTCTCCCTTGCCGCGTTTCATGGCCTCGACCGCAATGCTGGCGGCCAGCATACCCGCGGTGTAGTTCACGCTTTTCACCGTGTCGGTGCTGCGCTTCATGTCCCGGCCAATCTGCCGCATCAACTGGATGCCGGGCCGGTCGGCCTCGTCATACAGGTAGAAACTGGTGGCCCAGATGAAGTTCGTGGCGGCGTCCCCGGCCAGGGTCACCAGGTCGCCGCCCCCGGTGTAGTGGGCGCCCATATGCACCATGTCGCCGGTTATCCCCAGTTTCTGGGCGTCCTTGAGGATGTTGGCCACCGGGCCGGCGGTGTTCTGGTGAATGACATACTTCACGCCCAGACCCTGAAGCTTTTTCAGCAGCGCGGTGTTGTCGGTGTTGTTTCCGCCGACCTCCTCCACGCTGACGATGTTCACGCCCAGGCGTTTGGCCGCTTCCTTGACATCCGGCACGGGCGCCCGGCCGAAGGGACTGGGGTTAAGGACCAGGGCCACTTTCGCCGTGCGTTCCCGCTTGGCGACGTACTCGACCAGGCTCACGAGTTGCTCCGAGTAACTGCTGATCGGCAGAAACACGTAATCCCCGCTGGGACGGTCGATGTTGCCGATGTGGTAACTCCCCGCGATGGTGGGAAGCTTGGCTTTCTGAACCTCATCCTTGATCTGAAGGGTGCCGCCCGTCGAGTAGCCCAGGAACACGCTGGCCTTCTGGGCGACGAACGCCCTGAAGTTCTTCTGCGTCACGTCGTTCAGGTATTTGTCGTCGTCGACCTCGCATTTCAGGGTGACGCCGGGCACGAGCTTCTGCGCGTTGGCATACTTGCAGTAGTCCTCGATGCCGGCGGCATAGCTGGCTCCGGCATCACTGGTCGGGCCGGTGATGGCCCCGGACCAGCCGATCAGGGCGGTCTTCTGGGCGGCGGCGAAGGTCGAGAGCACGAGGGCAGCGGTCAGGGCCTGTGATTTGCGCATGGGTGTTCCTGTCATACCGTCTGGGGTTTGACAGGTGAATGACGAATCCCGGCATTGATGAAACATACTTCACACTCTCCGCTGCCCTGCCCAGGTCACTTCAGGGGGTGAACGAGTTTGAACAGCTGGCTCTGCATGGGGCCGGTGATGGCCTTGAAGTTGCCGTCCTTGTCGGCCTGTAAGAGGCGCATCATCTCGGCCCCCACGTGATCCTTGGCGCTGAAGGTCACGGGGCCGACGGTGAAGCCGGGGTCGAATTTCTTGCTGCCCACCATGCTGATGATGCCTTTGTACACGCTGGCATTGTTGATGTTGCTGCCCGCACGCTTCATGGCCTCGATGGCGATGCTGGCGGCCAGCATGCCGCTGGTGTAGTGGACACTGCGAACCACGTCGGCCTTCTGGTTCATCTGGGCGCCGATCTTCTTCACGAGCTGGATGCCGGGCTTGCTGTCCTCGTCGTACATGTAGTAGCTGGTGGCCCAGATGAAGTTAGCGGCGGCGTCGCCGGCCAGTTTCTGCAAGTCCTCACCGCCGGTGTAGTGCGCGCCGAGGTGCTGCATCTTGCCCAGCAGGTTCAGGCGTTTGGCGTCTTTCAGGATGTTGGCGACCGGGCCGGCGGTGTTCTGGTGAATGATGTACTTCGCTCCCTGAGACTCCAGGCGCTTCAATAGGGCGGTGTTGTCCAGGTTGTTCCCACCGACTTCCTGCACGTCCGTGATCTTCAGGCCCAGACGGTCGGCGGCCTTCCGGGCATCCACCACCGGGTCACGCCCGAAGGGGCTGGGGTTCACGACCAGCGCCACTTTCGCGCCCTTTTCCTTCTTGGCGACGTACTCCAGCAGCCCCACGATGTTCTCCGAGTAACTGGCGATCGGCAGGAACATGTACTGGTTGTTCGGCGGGTCGATGATGCCGATGTGGTAACTGGCGGTCAGGGTCGGCACCTTGGTTTCCTGCACGGTGCCCTTGATTTGCAGCATGCCGCCCGTGGCGTACCCCAGGAACACGGGCACCTGCTCGTTGCCAACAAACTCCTCGAAGTTGCGCTGGGTGTTGGCGTTGTTGTACTGGTCGTCACGGATCACGCACTTGAGGGTCACGCCGCCCAACATCTTCTGGGCGTTGGCGTACTTGCAGTAATCCTCCACGCCCTTGCCGTAACTGCTGCCCGCGTCACTGGTCGGGCCGGTCACCGCGCCAGACCACACCAGCGTGATGTTCTTCTGCGCCGCAGCGAACGAGGTCAGGGAAACAAGGGCGGTCAGGGTAAGAATTTTCTTCATGGGGTTCCTCCATGCGCCTCGCGGCGCGTCTAAGGGTCTAAGAGTCGAGGGGTCTAAGAGGTTGTGGATGCGTGAATTTAGGAGGTGAACCTGTGGGGAAGCTGGGGTAATCCGGTCTGGCGGGTCGCGTCCATTTCGTTCGGTGCCGGTCGGAACAGCGCCGACTGGCACTGCACTGCATGAACGCTCTTTCATCGGCAACTCGCTCTGCTCGCGGGGCCGGTTCAGAACTTGTACGGCCATTTCTTGAAGTACATCCGGCCCAGGCGCCACCAGTTGGCCAGGCCGCGCGGTTCGTACATCAGGAAAAGCATGATCGAGAGGCCGAAGGCGAGGGGGCGCAGGGCGGTGGCGGCGTCCACACCGGCAGGGAACAGTTCCTTGGCGGCGATCCAGTTGCTGAGGCCGCCCATGACCCGATCGAGCGCGATGATGAACATGGGGCCGAGGAACGATCCCGGCAGGCTCCCGAGTCCGCCCACAATGGCCATAGCGAGGAGTTGTACGCTGGTGTGCAGGCCGTAATCCTCGATCACCACGGCTTTCTGGAAGTACGCGAACAGCCCGCCCGCGATTCCGGCGAAGAAACTGCCCACCATGAACGAGGTCAGTTTGGCCGTACCGGGGTTGATGCCCATCGCGGCGGCGGCGCGGTCGTTGTCACGCACCGCGATAAACGAACGTCCGTGCTTGCTGCGCAGGATATTGCGCCACAGCAGCGCCATCAGCACCAGCACCGGCAGGATGATGTAGTACCAGAACCTGTTGTGGTTCAGGAAGGTGTCCTTGATGCCGAAAATCTCGACGGGCGGCATACTGATCGCCCCCCCCTGCGCCAGCAGCGGCGAGTGGCCCACCACCCACTCGAACACGATCTGAAAGGCCAGCGTGGCGACGGCCAGGTACAGGTACTTGAGGCGCAGGCTTGGAAGGCCCACGAACGTCCCGATGATCGCCCCGGCCACGCCCCCCAGCGGAATCGCCAGGAAGAACGGCAGGTTGAGCCGGGTGGCCGCCAGTGCCGTGGCATACGCTCCCACCCCCATGAACGCCGCCTGCCCGATGTTGATCAGGCCGGTGTACCCGGTCGTGACGTTCAGGCCAATGACCGCCACCGCGTAGATCATGATCATGTTCACGTCGCGCAGGAGCGTTTTGGGCAGCACCAGCGGCAGCAGCAGCAGGAGCCCCAGCATCACGATCAGGCTCGCCTGCTCGGCGTAGGTCGCGAAGATCGTCTGATCCTGCTGGTAACGCACCCGGTAATTGCCAGTCTGGGTGAATCGGGAAGCGCCCATCAGATGACTCCTGCGGGGTTGACAGTGAAAAGGAGGCACTTAAACACGTTCAATCTCCTTCGTTCCGAACAGCCCGTAGGGGCGCAGCAGCAGCACAGCGATCAGGATGATGAAGGGGAACACCTCGCGGGTGCCGCCGCCGGGCACCAGGCCGTCGAGGTAACCGGCCGCCAGGTTTTCGAGGATGCCGATCAGGATGCCGCCCACAATTGCGCCCGCCACGCTGTCCAGCCCGCCCAGAATGACGACGGGAAAGACTTTGAGGCCTATTCCGGCGAGGCCACCAAGGGTGAGGCCGCTCATCAGGCCCAGGATCACGCCAGCGGCGGCGGCGGTGAGTCCAGCCGCCGCCCACGCCAGGGCAAACACGCGCTCGACGCTGGTGCCGACGCTCATGGCAGCCATCTGGTCGTCCGCGACGGCCCGCATGGTGATGCCCAGCGTGGACTTGTTGAAGAAGTAAGTAAAGCCTCCCAGCAGACCGAGTGCAGCCAGCACCCCGGCGATCTGCGTGCGCGAAAGCTGGGTGCCCAGCACGCTGATGCCGTCGCCGCTAAGCACAGCGGGCGTCTGGAAACTGAAATTGCCCGCGCCGTAGGGCGTCAGGTGAATCAGGCCTTCCACGACGCTGCTCAGGCCGATGGTGACCATGATGACCGAGATGATGGGTTCGCCCACCATCTTGCGCAGGAACACCCGCTCGATGATCATGCCCAGGAAGAACGTGGCGATCATGGCGATCAAGCCCGCCAGCCAGAAGTTCACGCCCTTCTGCGTCAGCGCGAAGGCGATGAAGGCCCCGGTGGCGATGATCTGCCCGTGCGCGAAGTTGATCACGCGGCTGGACTTGTAGATCAGCACGAACCCCAGCGCCGCCAGGGCGTAAATACTGCCGATCACCACGCCGGCGATGAGTAATTGAGGAAGTAAGTCCACGAATGCTCCTTTAGGCCCGTGCCCCGGTGGCCGGGCGCTGGGGTGGAATGGCCTGCCCCTCGCCGGGCGTGCGGTAGATCACCACATCGGTGCGGACGCGCTGTTCCTGGCCGTCCTGGTACTTGAACACGGCTTCCACGTTGATCTTCTCGCTGCCGTCGTAGAGGGCATTGACAATGGGGGCGTATTTTTCGCCCACGAGTTTGCGCCGGACCTTGCCGGTGCGCGTCAGCTCGTCGTCGTCGGCGTCGAGAAGTTTGTACAGCAGCACGAAACGTTTGATGCGTTCGTGCGGTTCCAGACGTTCGTTGGTCTGCTGCACCTCGCGCAGCAGCAGTTCGGCCACCTCGGGTTTGCTGCTGAGGTCCATGTAGGTGGTGTACGCGATCTGCTTCTTCTCGGCCCACTGGCCCACCGTCATCGGATCGACGTTGAGCAGGGCCGTCACCTCGTCCTGGCCGTGCCCGAGCGCCACCGCTTCCTTGATGTACGGGCTGAACTTCAGGCGGTTTTCGATGTACTGCGGGCTGAAACGGTCGCCGCGGGAATTCTGCATCACGTCGCTGAGGCGGTCGATAACCTGCAGGTGGCCGTCCGGGGTGAGGCGCCCGGCGTCGCCGGAATGCAGCCAGCCGTCACGGATGGTTTCAGCACTGGCATCTTCCTTCTTGTAGTAGCCCTTGCACACGGCGGGGCTGCGGCTGATGATCTCGCCGTCCTCGGTGATCCGGCATTCGCCCCCGGGCAGCGGTTTGCCCACCGTATCGAAGCGCACATCCCCGTCGCGGTGAACATAGGCGATGCCGATGTTCTCGGTCTGGCCGTAGATCTGTTTCAGGTTCACGCCCAGGCCGTGGTAGAAGCGGAACACGTCCGGCCCCAGCGCCGCGCCGCCGGTGTAGGCGTGGGTCAGGCGCAGGAAGCCCAGCTGGTCGAGCAGCGGGCGCGTGAGGCCCCAGTAGGCAATCTTGCTTTTCAGTGCGGCCAGGCCACCTGGTTTCTTGCCGGACAGCGAGGCGTCGGCGGCGTCGGTGCTCCACTTCAGGAGTTTGCGGTACACGGCGCGGTTGGGGCCGTAGCTTTCCTGCATGCGGATGTACATCTGCGACTGAATGCCTTCCCAGATGCGCGGCGGGGCGAACATGAAGTGCGGCCCGATCTCGACCAGGTCCTGCATGGCGGTTTCGCTGCTTTCGGGGAAATTGACGGTAATGCCGCCGGCCAGCGCCACGCCGATGGTCATCATCTGTTCGCCGATCCAGGCCATCGGCAGGAAGCTCAGGTAATCGCTGCCGGGTTTGAATTTCTCGACCTCACCCAGCGATTTGCCCATGTACAGCAGGTTGCGGTGAGACAGCATGGCGGCTTTGGGGGCGCCGGTGGTGCCAGAGGTCAGGGAAAAGTGGCACACGTCGTCCGGGTCGCCCTTGGCGGCTTCGATGTTGAAGATTTCCTGCCCCTGGCGGCGGCCCAGGTCGAGCAGTTCCTCGAAGGACATGAACCACTCGTCGTCGGCGTGTTTGGCCATGCCGCGCGGGTCTTCGAAGATGACGCGGCGAACCTTGCCGCCTGCCTGATGATGCAGTTCGTGGCGGTACTCCAGCAGCTTGTCCACCTGTTCCTCGTCCTGGGCCAGCACCACCACGGCGTCGGTGTAGTCCACGACGTATTTCACTTCACTGGCGACGCTGCTCTGGTACACACCCACGCTGATGGCGCCCAGCGCCTGCGCACCCACTTCCATGAACACCCATTCGGGAATGTTCTCGGCGAGCACCGCGACCTTATCGCCGCGCCCGACGCCCAGCGCGTGAAGCCCGGCGGCGACTTCACGGGCGCGTTCCAGGTACGTGAGGTTGGTGGTTTCGTTCCAGATGCCGAATTCCTTGTGACGCAGCGCAATGCCAGTGGGCGAGAGGCGGGCGCGTTCCGCCAGCAGTTGCGGAATGGTGAAGCGCGTGACATCGCCCAGTTTGCTGGTGTTGGCGTAGATGTCGCGGGGTGCGGCCGGCACGGGATTTTCAGCAGTCATACCGTCACCATCTGCCCATTTGTGGGCGCATTTTCGCCGTGCGGGGCGGGTTCGTGTTCGGCCACGCCGGTATAGGCTTCGATGACTTTGGGGTTCACACTGACTTCCTCCGGCGTGCCGCCCGCGATCAGTTGACCGAAGTCCAGCACGTACACCCGGTCACTGATGTCCATGACCACACCCAGGTCGTGTTCGATCAGCACCACGGTGATGCCGCGTTCGCGCTGAATGTCGAGGATGAAGCGCACCATGTCCTCTTTTTCCTCGACGTTCATGCCCGCCATCGGTTCGTCCAGCAGCAGCAGTTTGGGTTCGAGGGTGAGGGCACGGGCCACTTCCACGCGCTTCTGAACGCCGTAAGCGAGCGTGCCGACATGGTGGTGACGGTATTCCTCCAGCTCCATGAAGTCGATGATCTGCTCGACGTAGTGCCGGTTGAACGCCTCGACTTTGCTGGCTTTGCCGTAGTACAGGATGCTTTGCAGCAGGTTGTAGCGCAGGTGGGTGTGGCGGGCCAGCAGCAGGTTCTCGACCACGGTCATGCCCCGGAACAGTTCCAGGTTCTGGAAGGCGCGGGCAATGCCGTAACTGGTGACCACGTTGGGCGCGGCCTTGCTCAGGTCGTGGTCGCCGAAGGTGATGCGCCCGGCGGTGGGGTGGTAAAACCCGCTGATGCAGTTGAGCATCGAGGTTTTGCCGGCACCGTTGGGGCCGATGATGCTGACGATCTCGCCCTCGGGAACGATCAGGCTCACGTCTCTGAGCGCCTTCACGCCGCCGAATTGCAGGGTTACGTTTTCGACGTGTAACTGGGGCATGGCACCTCCCGGTGGAGTGAAGCAAGAGGAAAGGTCTCCCCGGCACGGTGCCGGAGCGAAAGGACTCGAAACTGGATGGTTGGATTATGCGGGCAGAGATGAACAGGGATTAAGCAAGATATCTAGACATCTTGTTCTCGAGTGAGAAGCCGACTCTGATTTGTCTAGACCAATTCATGCAGCCTTTAATGGACGCTCGCAAACTCTCGCTAAGCCCATCACTGATAAAAACAGCGGGCGAAATGGAGCGGTTTTGAAAACATCCTTCACTCCACTTGAAGCTGTGCTGCGAACGTTCGCCGTTCACCCGGAACGCCCGGCCGTCGTCGATGGGACTCTGCGGCTGACATACGGCGAATTTGCCGGGCAGATCTCGAAACTGGTGCAACTCCTGCACAGTCGAGGGTTGCAGGCGGGCGGGCACGTGCTGCTGATCGCCCCGAACCGGTCTGACACGCTGCTGGCCTTCCACGCCGTGCCCCTCGCCGGCGGCGTGCTTGTCCCCCTGAACCCGGCTTTCGACGACGAAGGGTTGAAGGTGCTGAGCCGGCACAGCGACCCGCAGCTCGCCCTGGTGGCTCAGGCCCACCTTGAGCGTGTGCAGGACACCCTGAATGAGCTGAACATCCCGATCATTCCCATCTGCACGCCAGATGACCTGAATCCGCTCTGGCAGGACTTCATGCCGCAGCCCCTGACACTCCCGGAGAACCTGGACGAGAACGCGCCCATCAGCATCAATTACACCAGCGGCACCACCGCCGACCCAAAAGGCGTGATGCTGACCCACCGCAACGTGTTCGTGAACAACGTGAACATGCTGTACCACCTGAACCTGCGCCCCGGAAGCCAGTACCTGCACGCCATTCCCATGGCCCACGGCAACGGCTGGGGGTGCGTGTGGGCCGTGTCCGCCGCCGGGGCCACCCACGTCATGCTGCGCCGCACCGAAGACCTGCGCCAGGCCGTGGAAAACGGCATCACTCATCTGTGCGCCTCTCCTTCGCTGATGGGTTCGCTGGCCGACCCGGCTTCGGCTTCTCCCCTGCCCCGCCCGGTACGGATCATGCTGGCCGGCACGAGCCCCCGCCCCGGCATGATCGGCGCGTTGCAGGCCCAGGGCTTCGAGGTGCTGCACGGCTACGGCTTGATTGAAACCACCGCGATTCTGACGATTACCGACCTGTACGAAGAGAAAACCATCGGCCCGGACGCCCGCATCGTGGCGCGGCAAGGCCACCCCATGCTGTTCGGCGGCGAAATTGCCGTGGTGAGCGAGGAGCATTCGCCCGTACCGCACGACGGCGTGACGCCCGGCGAAATCGTGATTCGCAGCAACGCCGTCATGAAGGGCTACTACAAGAACCCACGCGCCACAAAACGCGCCATCAAGGACGGCTGGCTCCACACCGGGGACCTCGCAGTCATTCACCCGGATGGGCGCATGGACATCCTCGACCGCGAAGGCGACCTGCTGAAAGTCGCGGGACAGCCCATTTCCAGCGTGCAGATCGAAACGGTGCTGTACCGCCACCCCAGCGTGCGCGAGGCCGTCGTGGTCGCCTCACACACCGGCAGCGGCGACCAGCCCGTGGCCTTCGTGACGCTGCACCCCGGCGCCCAGGTGCAGGGCCGCGAAATCGTGAGTTTCTGCACCCCGCATCTGCCCGAGTACGCCCTGCCCAGACGCGTCCAGATCGTTCCGGAGCTGCCGAAAACGGCCAGCGGCAAAGTGCTGAAACATGTCCTGCGCGAACAGGTGAAGGAGAAAAAGACGGCTGTGGGCACGGATTAACCGCCAGTCAGCAACAACGATGTGAATTAAAGGGGTTTGAACCCATCCCGTTTTCGGTGGTGGCGGCCTTCCCTACCCGCCAGTTACCGCACGTCTTCCAGCGCTCTGGCGGCGTCTTCGATCATGCTGTCCTGGCCGGCGGTCACGAGGCGCCTGAAGTTCAGGGTGCTGGCGACCTGCGGGGTGACGGTGGGCGCCAGCAGGTTGCCCTGTTCGTCCTGAACGACGGACATGGTAATGCGAAGTTCAGAGCCGTCGGAAAGGACGACCCGGCGCACGGCGGTGTTGCCGACGCCGACGGTTTTGCTGCCGAGCGTGGCGGTGCGGGGCCGCCCCTGGAGTTCGCGGGCCAGGAACTCCGCGCCGCTGGCAGAACTTTCGTTCACGAGAACAGCGAGCGGGCCGCTGTAGCGCACAGGGTTCTTGATGCTGGTGTACTCGATGTTGCCCACCTTTAACAGGCCGTTCTGATACGTGAAGTTGCGGCGGACAGCGGGTTGCTTGAGCCACAGCGTGGACGGTTGCGTGAAGGCCCCGGCGCTCAGCAGAAATTCCGTGAGTTGCCCCCCGGGGTTCCAGCGCAGGTCAAGAATCAGGCCCTTGACCTGGTCGGTCATGGCCTTGCGCACGGCGTCGTGAACTTTCTGCCCGGTGCCGCTTTGCTCGAAATTGTCGATGCGCACGACCCCGATGCCGTCCGGGCGCAGCGTGTACTGAACGGGCGTGGGCTCCTCCCTGCTGGGGGTGAGGCGCAGGCTGACGGGCTGTCCCTGCCGGAGAACCGTGAAAGTGGTGAGGCGGGCTTCTTCCGGGAGCTGCTTGTAGTACGAGTAAGGCGTGACCCTGGCCCCATTGATCTGCGTGATGATGTCGCCCACCTGAAAGCCAGCCTGGGCGGCGGGCGTGCCGCTGGTCACCTGCCGCACCACCGCGCCGTCCGTGGCGAGCAGCACTTCTAAGCCCAGGTGCAGCGCCACACCGGGTTTCTCGCGGGCCACGCGGGCGGCCGGCTGGAAGCTCATGTGCGGGTCGGCGACGCGGCCCAGCAGTTCACGGATGACCGGCGTGGCGGTGGCGGGCGGGCAGGCCGCCTGAGCGCTGCACAGGCTATTCAGGCGCGGTTGCAGGTCGCCCGGCCAGGTGGACGGGTTGATTCTGGCCAGTCCACCGTACCGCCGCGCGACGTTGAAGATCGCCTCGTCCAGGATGTCCTGCGCGGTCACGCTCGCCGGCTCCGGCGCGACGTTGGAGTGCAGGCGCGGAAGGTCTGTCGGCGTGCCGGTCAGCGTGAAGTTGCGCAGCGGGTAAGTGTCCGGCGCGGGCGCGTTGAGCTGGATGTCGCGGTAACGTGCCGTGCCCACCTGCTCCCCGGCGTAATAGATCTGTCCCTGCACCATCCAGTTCACCGGGCCGATATTCTCCCAGGCGGTAGGGACAATGATCAGGCCGTCCTCGTCATCCACGTCCTGAAAGCTGCGGACAGCCTGCACGCGGCCCGCACTGTCGAGCAGGTAGTCGACACTGTGGTTGTGCAGGCGCAAGCGCAGCACGTCCCCGGTCCGCTTCTGGCCTTCGGTGATGTCCCACACGTCCTGTCCGGCCAGTTCCACGGTCGCGCCGGGCGTGCGGGCCAGCGCCAGTCCCGCTGGGCCCAGGTCGAACGGCGAATGCCACTTGTACACCTCCTTGCGCGGCACCGTCAGCACGCCTGTTCCCTTCGAGGCGAAGTATGCTGCGGTGGGCGTCACGACCGCCTGCGCCTCGTCCGGTAGGCCGATGTTGTCCATGGTGGCGGCCCGTGCACCGGGAATGTCGTAGAGGATGCGGTCGACTTCGGTGGCTTCAGGGCCGTCCACGTCCAGAAAATGCGCTTCCAGCGTGAAGAGGGCCGTTTGCAGGCTGTCCGGTGCGGCCAACCCCTGAACGGCCAGCGCGCGCGCAAGGACGCCCGCCGCGTCCCCCGACCCGCTGAACACCACACCCGCCACATTACTCTGCGTGCTGAGCCCCGGCGGGCTGGGTACCTGGGCCAGCACGCTGCCCAGCAGCGCCAACGCCAGCGTAATGGCCCGCATGAAGCCCCTTCCGTTCCTTTTCATTGCCGCCCAGCTTAGAGGACAACCCCGTGAGGAAAACGGGCGAAGATGCCAATGCCGGCGGGGTGAATGGTCTTCACTCTTACCTGCTCCGAGCGACCGAGACGCCATCACTGCGCCAGGCCAAAGTAAGCTGAACGGATGAACCTCCCCACCGTGACCCGTGAGCTGCTGGAACGCGCCGTGAACGAACAGAACCTCAGCGGGGCCGCGCTGGGCGTCGTGAACCGCCGGGGCGAACAGGTCACGCTGCTGCTGGGGGGGGCGCAATGCAATCCGGAGCCTCTTGCGCTGGAGCGCGACTTCTGGTGGGATCTGGCCAGCCTGACCAAGCCGCTGTTCACGGCGCGCACTGTGTTACAGGGCGTCGAGGCTGGGTTATTCGATCTGGATGACCCCCTGAGTCAGTTTTTGCCCGAACTGGGCTGGATGCAGGACACGCCGCTGAAGACCCGCACGCTGAGGCAACTGATGACGCACACCGCTGGGCTCCCCGCCTGGCTGCCCGCGTACACCTGGGGCGATGCCGAGACCATCCGGGCGCGACTGATGCAGGAACCCTTCGAGATGCAGGAACCCGGCCAGGTGGTGTACTCAGACTTCGGATACATGCTGCTGGGCCGCGTGCTGGAAACGGTTCACGGCAACCGCTTAAAGGCTTTCCCACTTGATGAAGGGCTGACCTTCACCCCTGACCCGGATCGTAGCGTGGCCACCGAACACTGCGCCTGGCGCGGTCGCGTGCTGCGCGGCGAAACGCACGACGAGAATGCCGCCGCGCAGGGCGGAGTGGCGGGACACGCCGGGCTGTTCGGCACACTGGGCGGCGTGCTGCATCAGGTCAGCCTGCTGCTGAACGGCGGCTGGCTCTCGGCGGCCGCGCAGGAACTCGCCACGCGCCCCGCCGCTGAAGGCCGCACCACCGCCTTCGTGCTGGCGCAACCCGGCTTCAGCGCCGGGAGCCTGGCCAGCCCCCACAGTTACGGCCACACCGGCTTTACCGGCACGGGCCTGTGGGTCGACCCGCTGCGCGGCCTGGGCTGGACGCTGCTGACCAACCGCGTGCACCCCTCCAGGCACACCAGCATCGACATTCAGGGGCTGCGCCGCGCCGTGGGCAATTCCCTGCTGGCGCACCTGCCCTGATTTACTGAACGAGCTCCTGATACTGCGGGTTCTTCTGAATGTACCCGGCAATAAACGCGCAGGAGGGCTGCACCTTGCGTCCGGCGCGGCGCAGGTCGTCAAGGGCGAACTCGGCCATCTGGCCGCCCACACCTTCGCCCTCATGCTCCGGGTTCACTTCGGTGTGGGGCATGACCACGTGGTCGCCCCGGTCGACGAATTCCGCGAAACCGATGACCTGGCCGTTCTCCACGGCTTCGTAGCGACTTTTCTCGATGTTCTTGCGAATCTCTGGCATGGCGGCAGTCTACGGAGACGGCCCGGCGGGAAAATGAGCCGATCTCAAAGGTCAGGCACAGAGTTTGCCAGGCCTGGCCTTCACTTTTGCCCGGGTGCACAGAGGGCCTACCGTCCACCGCCAGTTCCCGGAACGTCCGGTCAGGGCTTGCACATCCGGCCTCCTGGGCTTAAGATTCTTCATAAGTCAACAATTCACTTCTAAACTAAGTTCTCAGCACTCAGTTTTCAGCCTTGTCGCTCCGCTGTGGGGAACCCATGTCAAACCCGGATCAGTCAAAACCGGATCAGCCCGCCAACGCCGCTCAGCCCACGCTATCCCCAAAAACCCTGATTCTTGGCGGTGGCCCCGCCGGCCTGTACTTCGGGCTGCTGCTGAAACTCGCCCGTCCGGACGCAGACGTGACCATTCTGGAGCGCAACCGGGCCGGCGATACTTTCGGGTGGGGCGTGGTGTTCAACGACCAGACCATCAGCAACCTGATGGACGCCGACCCGGTGAGCGCCCACACGATTTACAGCGAGTTCAACCACTGGGACGACGTGGAAGTTCACTTCAAGGGCACGGTCACGCGGGCCGGGGGCTTCGGCTTCATCGGTATTGGGCGCAAAAGGCTGTTGAACATCCTGCAAGACCGCTGCCGCGAAGTGGGCGTGAAGCTGGTGTTCGAGCATCCCTTCGAGGATGTCGAGGAAGAAATAGCTCGGCACCAGCCCGATCTGGTCATCGCCGCCGACGGACTGAACAGCCGCACCCGCCAGAAGTACGCCGCCACGTACCGGCCCGACATCGACGTGAGGCACAACCGTTTCGTGTGGCTGGGCGTGAAACATAAATACGACGCCTTCACCTTCGACTTCCAGCAGACCCCGCACGGCTGGTTTCAGGCACACATCTACCAGTTCGACGCCGAGACCAGCACCTTTATCGTCGAGACGCCCGAACACGTCTGGAAGGCCGCCGGACTGGAGGACATGTCCCAGGAAGACGGCATCGCGTACTGCGAGCACCTGTTCCAGGGCATCCTGAACGGGCAGAAACTCCTGTCGAACGCCGCGCACCTGCGGGGCAGCGCCATCTGGATCAAGTTTCCCCGCGTCATCACCAAAGAATGGGTGCACTGGGAAGAGTTCGGTGCCAGGCGCGTCCCCATCGTGCTGATGGGTGACGCCGCGCACACCGCGCACTACAGCATCGGCAGCGGCACGAAACTGGCCTTCGAGGACGCCATTTCGCTGGTCGGGCATCTGAAAAGGAAGGATTTCGCGCTGGAGCCCGCGCTGGAAGCCTACGTGGCCGAGCGCAGCGTGGAAGTCCTGAAAATCCAGAACGCCGCCCGCAACAGCACCGAATGGTTCGAGCACGTCGAGCGTTACGCCGCCCTGCCGCCCGCACAGTTCGCTTACAGCCTGCTGACCCGCTCGCAGCGCATCAGTCACGAGAACCTGCGCGAACGGGACGCCGAGTATCTGGGGGGCGTGGAGAGCTGGGTGGCGGAACAGGCCGGGCTGCCTGCCCCTGACAAAACGGGCAAGCCCCTGCTGCCGATGCTCACGCCGTACACCCTGCGGGACGTGACGCTGAAAAACCGCATCGTCATGAGTCCTATGGCGGTGTACTCCGCGCAGGACGGGCTGCCCAACGACTTCCACCTCGTTCACCTGGGGGCGCGGGCGCTCGGCGGGGCGGGCCTGATCTTTACCGAGATGACCTGCGTGCTGCCCGAAGGCCGCATCACGCCCGGTTGCGCCGGCCTCTGGAACGACACGCAAAGGGACGCCTGGAAACGCATCGTGGACTTCGTGCATGGGCAGGGCGCGAAGGTCGCCATTCAACTCGGGCACGCGGGCGCAAAAGGCAGCACCCGCCGCGCCTGGGACGGCACCGACCTGCCTCTGAGCGACCCCGCCGAACCTAACTGGCCCCTGATGTCGGCCAGTGAGCAGCAGTACCTCGACGGCATCAGCCAGAAAAGCAGCGCCATGACCCGCGCCGACATGGACACCGTGAAGGAGGCCTTCGTGGACGCCACGCGCCGCGCCGACGAGGCGGGTTTCGACTGGCTCGAACTCCACTGCGCCCACGGCTACCTGCTGAGCAGTTTCATCTCGCCCCTCACGAACCAACGCACCGATGAATACGGCGGCAGCCTCGACCACCGTCTGCGCTACCCCCTAGAAGTGTTTCAGGCCATCCGCGGCGTGTGGCCGCCAGAAAAACCCATCAGTGTGCGCATCAGCGCCCACGACTGGGTCGAAGGCGGCATCACGCCCGACGACGCCGTGCAGATTGCGCGCCTGTTCAAGGAGGCCGGGGCCGACATGATCGACTGCTCCAGCGGGCAGGTCAGCAAAAAAGAACAGCCTGTGTATGGGCGCATGTACCAGACCCCTTTCGCGGACCGTGTACGCAACGAAGCCGGCATTCCCACCATCGCCGTGGGCAACATCTACGAGGCCGACCACGTCAACAGCATCATCAGCAGCGGCCGCGCCGACCTGTGCGCCATTGCCCGCCCGCACCTGAGTAACCCCTTCTGGACGCTGCACGAAACCGCCAAGCTGGGCTTTGCCGCGCAGGACTGGCCCAAACCCTACTGGGCCGGCCAGCAACAACTGGAACGCAACCTGGAACGCGAAAAGCAGATGCAGCAGGCCCAGGCAGGCGCGGACGCGGCCCTGGCCCGCATGAAAGTGGAACTGGAAGGAAGCGTATGACCAGCCCCCTTGCCGGCCAGCACGCCTTCGTGACCGGCGGCGCGTCGGGCATCGGCCGGGCGACTGCCCAAACGCTCATGCGGGCGGGCGCGAAGGTCACGATTGCGGGGCGAAACGTGGCGCGCCTGGAGACAGCGGCGCGGGAGTTGGGCGTTCACAGTCAACAGGTGGACGTAACCGAGGAAACGAGCGTTCAGCAGGCGTTTGAGGCCGCCCGCGCCGTGAACGGCCCCATCCGCATTCTGGTGAATAACGCGGGGCAGGCGAGCAGCGCCCCGGCGCTGAAAACTGACCTGGCGCTATGGCGGCAGATGCTGGACGTGAACCTCACGGGAACATGGCTATGCACGCGGGCGGCGCTGCCTGATTTGCTGGCAGGGGGCGGGCGAATCGTGAATGTCGCCAGTACCGCCGGACTCGTCGGGTACGCGTATGTCTCGGCCTACGTGGCCGCCAAACACGGGGTGATTGGCCTGACCCGCGCCCTGGCGCTGGAACTGGCCACAAAGAATGTCACCGTGAACGCCGTCTGCCCCGGCTACACCGAAACCGAACTCCTCGCGGACGCCGTGCACAACATCATGCAGAAGACCGGACGCAGCGAGGCCGAAGCGAAAGCGGAACTGGCGAAAAGCAACCCGCAAAAACGCCTGATTCAGCCCCAGGAGGTCGCCGACACCGTCCTGTGGCTGTGCCGTCCCGGCGCGGCTTCTATTACCGGGCAGGCCATTGCCATTGCCGGGGGCGAGGTGATGACCGGATGACCACCGAGCCGCTGGATTTCGAGACGCGCCTGGCGCAGGACGACCACCAGGCCATCAAGCTGTGGCTGCGGCTGCTGACGACCACCACCCTGCTCGAGTCGGCCATTCGTTCGCGGATTCAGGAGCATTCGGAGATGAGCCTGCCGCGGTTCGACCTGCTGTCGCAGCTGGAGCGCGAACCGGACGGGCTGCGCATGGGGGAACTGAGCGCCCGGCTGATGGTCACGAAGGGGAACGTAACGGGCCTCGCCGATCAGTTGGAACGCGAGGGACTGGTCGAGCGCCTGAGCGGCACGGACCGCCGCAGCGTGACCCTGAAACTGACGACTTTGGGCCGCGAGCGCTTCGGGGACATCGCGCAGGCGCACGAGGCCTGGGTCATCGACCTGCTGAGCGCCCTGACGCCGCGCGAACAGCAGCACCTATCGAACCTGCTGGGAAAAGTGAAGACCCACCTCAAAGAAGGCCACCTCAAGGAGCGCAAACAGGCATGAAACCCCCACAACGGGAACTGAACAGACTGGAATTGCCCTCCCACGGGCGAACGTTGGCTGAGTTCGAGCCGCAGCATTTTGGCTGGGAAGTCGAAGACGGCGTGGCCACCATCACGCTGAACCGCCCGGAGCGCAAGAACCCCCTCACGTTCGACAGTTACGCGGAGTTGCGCGACACCTTCCGCGCCCTGGTGTACGCCAGCGACGTGAAAGTCGTGATCCTGCGCGGCGCGGGGGGGAACTTCTGCTCGGGCGGGGACGTGTTCGAGATCATCGGGCCGCTGGTGCAAGCGGATATGCCGGGCCTGCTCAACTTCACGCGCATGACCGGCGACCTCGTGAAAGCCATGCGCGGCTGCCCGCAGCCCATCATTGCTGCGGTGGACGGCGTGTGTGCCGGGGCAGGGGCGATTCTGGCGATGGCCTCCGACCTGCGCCTCGGCACGCCTGGTACCAAGACCGCGTTTCTGTTCAACCGCGTCGGGCTGGCCGGGTGCGACATGGGTGCGTGCGCCATCCTGCCGCGCATCATCGGGCAGGGCCGCGCCAGTGAACTGCTGTACCGGGGCCGCAGCATGACCGCCGAAGAGGGACAGCAGTGGGGCTTTTACAACGCCCTGCATGAAAACGAGCAACTGCTGCCCGAAGCGCAGAAACTCGCCGCCGAAATCGCCGCCGGCCCCACCTTCGCGCACGCCATGACCAAGAAAATGCTGTGGCAGGAGTGGAACATGAGCCTCGACGAGGCCATCGAGGCCGAAGCCCAGGCCCAGGCCATCTGCATGATGACGAACGACTACACCCGTGCCTTCGAGGCGTTCGCCCAGAAGCAGCGCCCCGTGTTCGAGGGAGACTGATGGCCTCTCACCTCGACTGGCCTTTCTTTGACCCTTCGCACCGCGCCCTGGCTTCGGAACTGCGCGAGTGGGCCGCGTCCAACCTGAACAATATCGATCACCACGACACGGACAGGGCCTGCCGCCAGCTGGCTGGCGCGATCGGGCGCGCGGGGCTGTTCCGTTACTCGGTGGGCGGCAAGGCTTTCGGCGGCGAGTTTGAGGGAATCGACACGCGCTCGATCTGTCTGGTGCGCGAGACGATGGCGGAGTTCGATGGCCTGGCGGATTTCGTGTGCGCCATGCAGGGGCTGGGCAGCGGCGCGATCACGCTGGAGGGAACGCCACAGCAAAAGGAGCAGTACCTGACGGGCGTGGCGAGGGGAGAACTTATTGCCGCGTTTGCCCTGACCGAGCCGGACAGCGGTTCGGACGTGGCGGCCATGCAGCTGGAGGCCCGCCGGGACGGGGACGCCTACATCCTGAACGGCCAGAAAACGTGGATCAGCAACGGGGGGATCGCGGATTTCTACGTGGTGTTCGCCCGCACGGGGGAAGCGCCGGGAGCGCGCGGCATCAGTGCGTTCATCGTGGAGGCGGGCACGCCGGGACTCGACGATTCGCAGCGGCTGGAAGTGATTGCGCCGCACCCGCTGTCCACACTGACCTTCACGGAATGCCGGGTGCCGGCGTCCGCCCTGCTGGGGGCGCCCGCGCAGGGGTTCAAGCTGGCGATGCGGACACTGGACATCTTCCGCACGTCCGTGGCGGCGGCGGCGCTGGGATTTGCGCGCCGCGCGCTGTGTGAGGCGACGAACCGCACCCTGAACCGTCAGATGTTCGGCGGCACGCTTTCGCAGCAACCGCTGGCGCAGGCGATGCTGGCCGACATGGCGACGATGGTGGACAGGAGCGCCCTGCTGACCTACCGAGCCGCCTGGCTCCGGGACACCGCAGAGAACGTCACGAAAGAGGCGGCGATGGCGAAACTCACGGCCACCGAGGACGCCCAGCGCGTGATCGACATGGCCGTGCAACTGTTCGGCGGCGCGGGCGTGCAGGTGGGCAACATCGTCGAGAGCCTGTACCGCGAAATCCGCGCCTTGCGCATCTACGAGGGCGCCACCGAGGTGCAGAAGCTCATCATTGCCCGTGAACTGCTGAAGGAGGCCCGCGCGTGAAACTCAGTCCCAGCGCCCATGAAGACTCGTTCGCCCGTGACCACCTGCCCCCGCCCGAGCAGTGGCCAGAACTGATTTTCGAGCTGCCGGAATTGCACTACCCGGAGCGCTTGAATGCTGCGGTGGAGTTGCTGCGCCTGGCGGCGGAGCAGCCGGACAAGCCCGCGTTGCTGGCCGACGGGCAGGTGTGGACGTACCGCGAACTGGACGTGCGCTCGAATCAGCTGGCCCACATCCTGCGGGACGAGATGGACTTGAAGCCGGGAAACCGGGTGCTGCTGCACGGCCCCAACACGCCGATGCTGGCGGCGTGCTGGTTCGCCATCCTGAAGGCGGGCGGTATCGTGGTGTCCACCATGCCGCTGCTGCGCGGTCACGAGCTGGCGAAGGTAATCAGCAAGGCCAGAATCTCTCATGCGCTGAGTGACGTGACCTGCCGCACCGCCGTTCATGACGCGATGGAAACCACCAATTCCCTGCGGCACATCTACGGGTTCAAGAAGGACGGGGGGATGCTGCTGGAGATGGCCCGCACCCGCCCGGAATCCTTCGACGCCGTGCCAACCGCGGCGGACGACGTGGCCCTGATCGCGTTCACGTCCGGCACGACCGGCCAGCCCAAGGGCTGTATGCACTTCCACCGCGACATCCTGGCGATCTGCGACACCTTCGCCAAGTACATCCTGAAAGCGGAGAGGGAGGATGTGTTCATCGGCAGCCCGCCATTTGCCTTCACCTTCGGGCTGGGGGTTTCCCTGCTGTTTCCGCTGCGCATCGGCGCAACGACGGCTTTAGTCGAGAACGGTTCGCCGCCGAACCTGGCGCAGGCCATCGCCCAGTTTGGCGCCACGGTGTGCAGCACGGCCCCGACCAGTTACCGCATGCTGGCCTCGATGCCGGACCTGAGCGGCCTGAAAACCCTGCGCAAGTGCGTCTCTGCGGGCGAGGCCCTGCCCGCCGCCACCCGGCAACTCTGGCGCGAGAAAACCGGCATTGAGCTCATCGACGGCATCGGCGCCACCGAGATGCTGCACATCTTCATCAGTGCCGACGAGCAGGACGCGCGGCCCGGTTGCACCGGCAAGGCCATTCCTGGCATCCGGGCGTGCGTGCTGGACGACAACGGCCAGCCTCTGCCGCCCGGTCAGGCCGGCCGCCTGGCGGTGAAAGGCCCGGTGGGGTGCCGTTACCTGGACGATGAACGGCAGGCGGTGTACGTGCAGAACGGCTGGAACATCACCGGGGACACCTACGTGCTGACCGGGGACGGGTACTTCGAATACCAGGCCCGCAGTGACGATATGATCGTTTCCAGCGGGTACAACATCGCCGCGCCCGAAGTCGAGGGGGCCTTGCTGCGCCACCCCGCCGTGGCCGAGTGCGCCGTGGTGGGCTTCCCGGACGACCTGCGTGGGCAGGTGGTGAGCGCGTTCGTGGTGCTCGCGCCGAACCACCAGCCCAGCGACCTGCTGAAAAAAGAGTTGCAGGCGTTCGTGAAAGACGAAATCGCGCCGTACAAGTACCCGCGCCGCATCGAATTCCGCAGCGCGCTGCCGAAAACCGCGACGGGCAAACTCCAGCGTTTCCAGCTGCGGCCACAGGCCGAGTCGAGCTCTTAGAACAGTTCTCCGAATGACGCGCTCTGTGGAAGAGCACCCCAGATCGCTCCATTCTTCGTCCTGCTCATCTGAATTCACTCGCTCTGCTCGAACAAAAGCACTGCGTTCTTTTGTCAAATGCTGTAATCCTTTTCAGGAGGAAATGTATGCGAAAAGTGGCGATCGTGGGGGCGGGGCAGGCGGGCTTGCAACTGGCGCACGGCCTGTTGCAAAAGGGCTTCAGCGTGACGCTGGTGTCGGACCGCACGCCGGAGCAGTTCGAGCAGGGGCGCGTGCTGAGTACCCAGTGCATTTTCGGCGATGGCCTGGACACCGAGCGCAGGCTGGGCCTGAACCACTGGGAAGGCCAAGGGGGCGAGGTAGAGACGTTCTCCGTGAACGTGGCCCATCCCGGCGTGCCGGGGGAACGGCTGATGCACTTCTCGTCGCCGCTGGAATTTCACGGTCACGCCGTCGATCAACGCGTGAAATTCGCCGGGTGGCTGCGGGCTTTTCAGGAAGCGGGCGGGACGGTCGTCATGCAGGCCGCCACGCCGGAAAGTGTGGATGACCTGGCCGCCACCCACGACCTCACCCTCATTTCTGCCGGGAAGGGCGACCTGGGGAAACTGTTCCGGAAGAACCCGGAACGCACGCCCTACGACGCGCCGCAGCGCCAGTGCAGCCTGGTGTACGTCAGGAATGCCGCGCCGCGCGAGAACGGCCAGGGGGTATCGGCCAACCTGATCCCCGGCGCCGGCGAGATTTTTATTATTCCGGGCCTGACCCAGGACGAGCAGGGCCGCCCACTCTCTTACGACTCCCTGCTGTTCGAGGCGATTCCCGGCGGCCCGATGGACATTTTCCGCGACGTGAAAGACCCGCAGGAACTCACCGCGAAACTCAAGGACTACATTCAGCAGTTCATTCCGTGGGAAGCGGAGCGCCTGAAGGACGCCGAACTGACCGACGCACAGGCGTGGCTGATGGGCGGCGTGAAACCCGAGGTGCGCTTTCCCGTTGCCACCCTGCCCAGCGGGCGCCCGGTCATGGGCCTGGGCGACACGGTGATCGTGAACGACCCGATTACCGGGCAGGGTTCCGGCACCGCTGCCAAGGCGGCCGACCACTACCTGACGCGCATTCTGGAACGCGGCGACCAGCCGTTCGACGAAGCGTGGATGACGCAGACCTTCGAGGACTTCTACAACGATTACGCGCAGTTCACGTGCATGTGGACGAACGCCATGCTGGCCCCGCCTCCCGAGCACGTTCTGAACTATTTCGGCGCGGCCCAGAATGTCCCCAGTCTGGCTGGCCTCTTTTGCAACGCGTTCAACCGCCCCAGAACCCTGTTCCCGTGGCTGGGTGACCCACAGGCCGCCGCCGACCTCGTGGCCGAGCACACCGCCAGGGCGCAGGCGAACGCTTAACAGACGTCAAACCCGGCCCCCCCCTTTCACTGACCTCATCCGACCACCGCTCTTTTCTCGCCACAGGAGGCAACATCATGGATCTGACCGCAGGAATCACGAAAGCTGGAGAGAGCATCACGGGCGAAGAGTGGCGCATCCTGGGCCACATCTACCACGCCAAGCACGAGTGCGACAGCAGTTTCAGCTTCGAGACCTACGACCCGGCAGGGACGTTCGTGCCGCCGCACATTCACACCACGCAGGACGAATTCATTTACGTGCTGGAAGGCAGATTCGACCTGTATCTGGACGGCCAGTGGATGCAGGCGCACCCCGGCGACCTGGTTCGCATGCCCAAAGGGGTGCCGCACGGGTACTACAACAAGACCGATAAGCCCAGCCGCGCCCTGTTCTGGGTCAGTCCCGCCGGGAAGCTCAAGAACCTGTTCGAGCAGCTTCACGACCTGACCGACCCGGATGAAGTCGTGAAACGCAGCGCCGCGCACGATGTGGATTTCCTGCCCCCTGACGCCGTGAAAGGCGGATAAAACACCCAGGGCAGAGGGTGTGGAGGTGTTCAGCCTCTATACTTTCTGCCCCTCCACAACAGCAGAACCACTTTGAGACACACTTTTTAAGAGAGGAGTTCTTGATGACCACAACGACGCCCACCCTTCAGACTCTTCACCCGCCGGACTGGGCCAAGGCCAGGGGGTTCTCGAACGGCGTGGCGGCGCGCGGCACGCTGGTGTTCACGGCGGGCATGATCGGCTGGAATGCCCAGCAGCAGTTCGAGTCGGACGACTTCGTGCAGCAGACGAAACTGGCCCTGCAAAACGTCCTGGCAGTGGTGCAGCAGGCAGGCGGCGGGCCACAGCACATCGTGCGCCTGACCTGGTTCATCACGAACCGGGACGCGTACCTGGCGCACCAGAAGGAACTGGGCGCCGCGTACCGCGAGGTGCTGGGCCGCCACTTTCCCACCATGTCCGTGGTGGCCGTGACCGCCCTGATGGAAGAGCGCGCCCAGGTCGAAATCGAAGGCACCGCCGTCATTCCGGATTAACTCCGCTTCACGCCAGGGGATGGGAAGGCCCTCCCACCCATGTTTTTTCACTCACCCCCGCCTCAAGCCTGCTCAAGGAGACCGCCATGCATAAGATTCTGAAACTGACCGCCCTGACCGCCCTGCTCTCCACGTCCGCACTGGCACAGGGCAGCGTGAAAATCGGCTTCGTCAGCACCCTGTCCGGCCCCGGCAGTGGCCTGGGCGTGGACGCCCGCGACGGCTTCAACCTGGCGCTGAGGCACCTGGGGAACAAGTTCGGTGGGCTGAACGTGGACGTGAGCTTCAGTGACGACAAACAGGACGCCGACACGGCGCGCCAGGCGGTGGAGAAGGCCATCAAGCGCGACAAGGTGGACTTCCTGACCGGGATTATCTTCAGTAACCTGATGCTGGCGGTCGGGGACACCATTTTCGACAGCAAGACGCCGTATGTCAGCCTGAACGCCGGCCCCAGCCAGTACGCCGGCAAGGACTGCAACCCTTACTTCTACAACGTGGCGTGGCAGAACGACAACCTGCACGAGGCCATGGGCAAATACGTCCAGTCGCGCAAGTTCGACGGCGTGTACCTGCTGGCTCCCAACTACCCCGCCGGCAAGGACGCGCTGACCGGGTTCAAACGCTTCTACAAGGGCAAGGTGGCGGCCGAGATGTACACCAAGGTGAACCAGCTGGACTTCGCCGCCGAGATCGCGCAGATTCGCGCCGCCCGGCCCAGGGCCGTGTACACCTTCCAGCCCGGCGGAAGCGGCATCAACTTCATCAAGCAGTACGCTGAGGCCGGCCTGCTGAAGGAAATTCCGCTGTTCCTGCCCGGTTTCAGCGCCGACGCGGACGTCATCAAGGCCGTCGGGCCCAGCATGGTGGGCATCTTCAACACCAGCCAGTGGACGCTGGAACTGGCGAACGACACGAACAAGAAATTCGTCGAGGACTTCAGGAAAACGTACAACCGCACCCCCAGCCTGTACGCCGCGCAGGGATACGACGCCGCGCTGCTCATGAACGAGGCCGTGAAAGACCTGAAAGGCAACCTCGGCAACGACGCCGCCATGCGGAAAGCCCTGGAGAATGCCACCTTCACCAGCACGCACGGCCCCTTCAAAATGGGCGCCAACCACTACCCCATTCAGGACATCTACCTGCGCCAGGTGGCCAAGAAAGGCAACGAAGTCGTGAACCGCCAGGTGGGCAAGGTGTTTACCGCGCACGTGGACGCCTACGCCAGGGAATGCAAGATGAAGTAAAGCCCATGAACCGGGCCGCAAGCCTCTAAAAGCTTCCACCTCTTCCCGCCAAAAAGGTGTGGTGCCTCTCCCCACCACACCTCACTTTTGAATCGGAGTTCATCGGTGCCCATTGACCTCATCCTCGAACAACTTCTGAACGGCGTGCAGTTCGGTCTGATGCTGTTTCTGCTGGCGGCCGGCCTCACCCTGATCTTCGGCGTGATGGACCTGATCAACCTCGCGCACGGCAGCCTGTACATGATCGGCGCGTACCTGACCGCCACCTTTGCGCCCAGGGTCGGGTTTTTTCCTGCCGTGGCCCTGGCCATCGTGGGCACCATGCTGATCGGCGCCCTGCTGGAAATGCTGATTATTCGCCGCCTGTACGCCCGCAGCCACCTCACGCAGGTGCTCTCGACGTTTGCCCTCATGCTCATTGCCAACGAGGTCGTGCGGATGCTCTGGGGGGCGCAACCGGTCGCCCTGAGCGCCCCGGAAGCCCTCTCGCAGCCCCTTCAACTGCCCGGCTTCAAGTACAGCGCCTACCGGCTGTTCATCATTGCCGCCGGACTCGGCGTCGGTGCGGGCCTGGCCTACCTCGTGAACCGAACCCGCGTCGGCATGTGGCTGCGCGCCGGGGCCAGCAACCGCGAGATGACCCGCGCCATGGGCGTAAAAATAGGGCCGCTCTACACCCTGATTTTCGCGCTGGGGGCGGGGCTGTGTGCCCTCGCTGGCGCCCTGCTCGGCCCGCTGCTGTCCGTGCAGGTCGGCATGGGCGAGAACATCCTGATCCTGGCCTTCGTCGTCGTCGTCATCGGTGGCATCGGCAGCATCAAAGGGGCCTTCATAGGCTCGCTGCTGGTCGGCATTCTCGACACCGCCGGGCGGGCTTTCCTGCCTGGCTGGCTCAGCGCCCTGGGCAATCCGCAACTGGCCGCCAGCCTCGGCCCCGCGCTGGCCAGCATCGCCATCTATGTCCTGATGGCGGCCGTGCTGTTCTTCAAACCCAGGGGCCTGTTCCCGGCCCGGGGGACGGCGTGAAGCGCAGAGAATGGAGCGTGGGTTGGATTGGGCGGGAAAGTGGGCCATACGCCCCCGCCTCCCGCGAAAGGACGGCGCCATGAAACGCGCCCTGCCTTTTCTTCTGCTGGCGCTGGGCCTGGCCCTGCCATTCATTCTGACGGCGCTCGGGCAGGAGTACTACATTTCGTTCGCGTCGCGCATTCTGGTGGTCGCGCTGGCCGCCAGTGCGCTCAACCTGATTCTGGGGTACGGCGGCCTGGTGAGTTTCGGTCACGCGGCGTACTTCGGGGCGGGGGCCTATGCGGCGGCGCTGCTGGCCGCCAAGGGCGCGGGGTTCCCGGCGCAGTTGCTGGGAGGAACGGGCGTTTCGGCTCTGCTGGCGTTCGCGTTCGGCTGGGGGGCGCTGCGGACTCGTGGGGTGTACTTCATCATGATCACGTTGGCGCTGGCGCAGATGCTGTACTACCTGGCGGTGTCGTCCGCTTCGCTGGGCGGCGAGGATGGCCTGCGCCTCAGCCGCGCCGCGCTGTGGGGCGAGGTGACGCTGGGAGACGACCGGGCCATGTACTACACGGCGCTTGTTTTCCTGACGCTGGGCCTGTTCGTGATCTGGCGCGTGGTTCACAGCCGCTTTGGCGAGGTGGTGCAGGCCGCCCGCGACAACGAGACGCGCACGCTGGCGCTGGGCTATCCGGTGCGGCAGGTGCAGCTGGTGAACTTCGTGATCGGCGGGGCGCTGGCGGGCCTGGCCGGCGTCCTGATGACGCAGCTCAGCGGGTTTGCCAACCCCAGTCTGCTGTCGTGGCACCAGTCGGGTCAGTTCATGATGATGGTCATTCTGGGCGGCGTGGGTTCCTTCTGGGCAGGGCTGCTGGGCACGGTGGTGCTGCTGGGCCTGGAGGAATACCTCGGCGAAATCACCGAGCGCTGGCCCCTCTTCGTGGGGTTGATTCTGCTGGGCGTGATGCTGTTCGTGCCGAAAGGTCTGGGCAGTCTGGGCACACTCTTTAACCGTAAGAAAGGGGTGACGCCGTGAGATGGCATCCATTCCATTTCGCCAAAAGTGGGAAAGCTCCACTTCTGGCTGCATTTCACGAAGGCCATCTTTGCTCTTTCTCCCTCTGGTCGGATTCCAGGCCCCACGATTGGGGCTTTCCATCGGAGGTTATATGAGCCTCGTCGCCGAGAACCTCGTGAAGAATTTCGGGGCGCTGGCCGCCACGCAGAACGTCAATTTGCGCGTCGAGGGCAGCGGCGTTCACGCGCTGATCGGGCCGAACGGGGCGGGCAAAACCACCCTGGTGAACCTGCTGTCCGGCGCCTTGACCCCCTCGTCCGGGCGGGTGCTGCTGGACGGGCAGGACGTGAGCCGCGTGGACATGCCGGGCCGCGTGGCGCGCGGCCTGTCGCGCACCTACCAGATCACCAGCATTTACCCGGACTGGACGGTGGAACGCAACATCGCCCTGAGCGTTCAGGGCCGCAGCGGTTCCTCCTTCCGTTTCTGGCAACCCGTCGCGCACGAGCGGAACCTGTACCGTCAGGCCGCCGACATTGCCGAGGAAGTCGGTCTGACCTCGCGCCTCCATCAGCCGGCCTCGGCGCTGTCTCACGGCGAGCGCAAGCAACTGGACGTGGCGCTGGCCCTCGCCAGCCAGCCGCGCTTCCTGCTGATGGACGAACCCATGGCGGGCTTGGGCCACGAGGAAAGCGGGCAGATGGTGCAGCTCATCCGGCGCATCGCTGCCACGCGCTCCGTCCTGCTGATCGAGCATGACATGGACGCAGTGTTCTCGCTGGCCCGCGACGTGAGCGTGCTGGTGTACGGGCAGATCATCGCCAGTGGCACGCCGGACGCCATCAAGAACGACCCGGAAGTGCAGAAAGCTTACCTGGGGGACGACCATGCGGCCTGAGTCGGCATCACCTGAGTCTGGGCCACCTGAGTCTGCGCTGCTGGAAGTCACCGACCTGCACGGCGGGTACGGCAGCGCCAGAGTCCTGCACGGCCTTTCGTTCCGCGTCGGCAAAGGCGAAACGCACGCCCTGCTGGGCCGCAACGGCATGGGCAAAACCACCACCGTCCGCACCCTCATGGGGCTGAATGCCGCGCGTTCAGGACGCATTCTGTTCGACGGGCAGGACATGACCAAGCTCTCGCCGGAAGCCGTCGTGGCGCGCGGGCTGGCGGTCGTGCCGGAAGGCCGGCAGGTGTTCCCGAACCTCAGCGTCGAAGAACACCTGATTGCCTTTCACCTGAAGCGCCACGGCAACCACTGGACACCGGGGCGTGTCTACGAGCTGTTCCCCCGCCTGCACGAACGCCGTCACCATGGAGGGCAGCAACTCTCGGGCGGCGAACAGCAGATGCTGGCGATTGGCCGGGCGCTGATCACCAACCCGAAGCTCCTGATTCTGGATGAAGCCACCGAGGGCCTGGCTCCGCTCATGCGCGAGGAAGTGTGGCGTTGCCTCACCCTGCTGCGGGAAAGCGGGCAGAGCATCCTGGTGATCGACAAGTACGTGCGCCGCCTGATGACCCTGGCCGACCAGCACACCATCCTGGAACGCGGGCAGGTCGTGTGGCAGGGCAACAGTGCCCAGCTGGAAGCCGACAAAACCGCCTGGGAGTACCTGAGCGTGTAGAGCCGTGAACCCGGTGTCCTGCCAGAAATGACGTTCAGCCCCTCCCCTCAGACCCTTTGACGGAAATCCGACGAGAATCCAATGACTGACCCACATCAAAACCTGTTTGACCCTGCGGTGAACACGGAGTACATGCCGTCTCAGAGCGTGCCCAACGCGCGGGAGTATTTCGGGGCGTGGGCGCGGGACAGTGCTGCCCTGCGTGAACAGCACCCGCCGCAGGAACTGGCTTACGGCCACGGCGAGCATGAGCGCCTGGACGTGTTTGAACCCGTGGGCGAGGCGCGGGCGACCCTGCTGTTCATTCACGGCGGGTACTGGAAAGCGTTCTACAAAGATCACTTCTCTTATGTGGGCGCGCCACTTCTGCGGGAGGGCGTGCGCGTGGCGGTCATGAGTTACGACCTTGCGCCGGGGGTGACGCTGCGGCAGATCGTGCGGCAGGCGCGTGAAGCGGCCTCGCTGGTAGCCCAGTCGTATCCAGGCCCGCTGTTCGTTTCCGGGCACTCGGCGGGCGGCCACCTGACGGCCATGATTCACTGCACCGACTGGCCGGCCGAAGGACTGCCTGCGCCGCAACTGGCGGGCAGCATCGGCATCAGCGGCCTGTACGACCTGCTGCCCCTGCGTCTCACCGAACTGCAACCGGACTTGAACCTCAGTGAAGACGAGGCCCGTGCCCTCAGCCCTATCAGCCACCCGCCCACCAGCCCGGCCCCGTTCATCGTGGCGGTCGGCGCCCTGGAGTCCAAGTCTTTCCACGACCAGAGCGGCAAGCTCACTGCGGCCTGGCCCACCGTCGCCTCCCCGCCCAACGACCTGCCTGGACGCCACCACTTCGACGCCCCGGACGACCTGCTGACGCTACTCCAACCGTTGCTCGACCGCCTGAATCCTGAGCCTCTTGACCCTTAATTCCCTGGCCTGACCAGCCCGAAGGAGTGCCATGTTCGATGAATTCAAAGTGAATGACCTGCTGCAACCCGATGAACGCCTGGTGCGCGAGTCGATCCGTTCCTACTGTGACGAGGAACTCATGCCCCAGATCGCCGACTGGTGGGATTCCGGAGATTTTCCTGTCAAGGACGTGATGAAGCAGTTTGGCAGCATGGGCCTGCTCGGCCCGACCATTGCCGAGGAATACGGCGGCGCGGGCGCATCCTACAGTGCCTACGGCGCGATGATGTACGAACTGGAGCGCGTGGACAGCGGTCTGCGCAGCGCGGCGAGCGTGCAGGGCAGCCTGGTGATGTTTCCCATCCATGAATTCGGCAGCGAGGAGCAGAAGAAGAAATGGCTGCCCGGGCTGGCTGCGGGCGAGTTGATCGGTTGCTTCGGCCTGACCGAACCCGACGGCGGCTCCGACCCCGGCGCCATGCGTACCCGCGCCCGCAAGGACGGGGATTCCTACGTGCTGAACGGGAATAAAATGTGGATCACCAACAGCCCGGTGGCGGACGTGGCGGTGGTATGGGCCAAGGACGATGACGGCGTGATTCGCGGTTTTATCGTTCCCACCGATACGCCGGGGTTCAGCGCCCCGAAAATTCACCGCAAGATGAGCCTGCGGGCCAGCGTGACCGGGGAGATCGTGCTGGAAGACTGCCGCATTCCGGCGCAGAACCTGCTGCCGAAAAGTAATGGGCTGAAAAGCCCGCTGTCGTGCCTGACTTCGGCCCGCTTCGGGATTGCCTGGGGGGCGATCGGGGCGTTGGAAGCGGTCTTGCGCTCAAGCATCGATTACACGACCGACCGCACGACCTTCGGGAAACCCATCGCGGCGCGGCAGCTCATTCAGGACAAACTGGTGCGCATGGCGACCGACCACACCACGGGCCTGCTGCTGGCGTGGCGGCTGGGGCAACTCAAGGACGCCGGTAAGATGAACTTCGCACAGGTCAGCTACGCCAAACGCAACAACGTCCGCGTGGCCCTCAGCGGGGCGCGGCTGGCCCGCGAGATGCACGGCGGAAACGGAATTACCACCGAGTACCCCGTGATCCGCCACATGTTGAACCTGGAAACGGTGGACACCTACGAGGGAACGCACGACATCCACACCCTCATCATCGGGCGGCACCTGACCGGGCAGGGCGCCCTGGAGTAAGGGCACTGGCGTGGCGGGCGCGTAGTTCCCGGAATTCCCGGATGAGGTTGGGTTCGTTGGTCTGAAAGCCCTGCACGCCGCGCAACGCTGCGGGGCCAAGTTCAGTGGGGCCGAGTTCAGCTGGCGCGACGGTCAGGGCGGCCACAGCCCACTCGAACCTGGCCCGTCCGTCATCCGAGTGCTCCAGCCGGGGCAGGTGGCCCAGCAGCCGCTCGATGGCGGCGCCGGTTTCTCCCAGCAGGTGATAGATGCGGGCCATTTTCGCACTGGCCATCAGGGTCAGGCTTTCACTGAACAGGTGCTGGCCGCGCTGGTAAGTTTCCAGGGCGCGTTCCAGCTTGCCCTGGTGCACCTGCGCCACCGCCAGGGAATTGTAAATATATGGGGTCATGCTGAATTCCCCCAGATCCAGGGCCTCACGCGCCAGTTCCTGCGCCTGCGGCGCGAAGCCGGTGGTGTTCAGGTGCCACAGGTAGAAGGTGGTGGCGCCGCACTGCTGGTATCTGGCCGGGTGTCGCCGGGCAGCGTTCAGGGCCAGTTCGTGCCACAGGCGAGCCGTGTGAAAGTCCTGGCGGGTGTCGTACGAACTGGCGATGGTGGCCAGCCACAGTGCCGGGGACTGCCCCCTGGACTGGTGGGCCAGGCCCAGCAGAGCCAGCCGCTCGGCCTGCTCAGCCTGACCGTCCAGGTCAGCCAGGTATGCGGCGGTGTAACACACGTCGGCTAGAGGGGCCGGGGCGCACTCCATGGCCCGCCGGTTGAGCTGTTTGGCCTGCTGATACTCGTCCTGTTCCAGGGCCACGTGAGTCAGCACATCCAGTGCCAGGGCTGCCCCTTCACCTGTTTTCACCAGGGTCAGGGCATCCTGCGCCAGGGTCTGGGCCAAATTTGTTTTGCCCTGTACCAGAGCTTTCATGGCGGCGTCGGCCTGTTCGGCGGCGCGTTGGTCGGCGGGCCTGGCGCGGAGCAGAGGTTCGCTGTGCGGGTCAAAGAGAGCAGTGGCGGGCAGGCAACGCCGCCTCTGCGGCGGGTACAGTTCAGCTTTGCCGGCGGCCCATTCCAGCCAGCGTTCACTGCCGCCGGTGCGCTGGGCAGGCATGAACTCCGGCCAGTCTGCCTCCACCGGGAAAGGCTCGGTGCCGACGTGCAGAACGTCCACCCACACGCGCCCCATATCCAGGTGCAGGGCTCCGCGCTGACTTTGCAGCAGGGGGGCCTCCGCGCCCAGCAGTTGCCGCAGGCGCAGCAAGGCCATGCGCAGGTTGTGCAGTACCTGCGAACTCGAACCGTCCCACAACAGGTCAGCGACCTGCAGGCGGCTTTGCGGGCCGTCCAGCGCCAGTACCGCCAGCAGGCGCAGCACGCGGTCTGGGCAAGGCAGTTTGCGGCCATGCAGGCGCACCTCGGCAGCTCCGCGCAGACGCAATTCCAGGGCGGGCGCGGCAGGGTCAGGCAATGATTGAAGCGGCGTCGAGAACGATTTGGCTGTCATCCCACCCCCTCAGCGGCCCAGAGTTTCTCTTCTTTGAAAAATCCTACAGGAAGTGTGCAACAAAAGAAAAGCCTGCAGGGAAGTTCCCTCCAGGCAGAGCGAAAAGTCAGCCTTTACTCGTGAATGTCAGCCCCGGTTTTGGCCCGCAGTTCGTCCAGGGTTACGTCTGGCGCGAGTTCCACCAGTTTCAGGCCATGCTCGGTCACATCCAGCACGCCCAGATCGGTGATGATGCGGTTTACCACACGCTGGCCGGTCAGCGGCAGGTTGCAGTCTTTCAGGATCTTGTGCGCGTCTCCCTTGGCCACGTGTTCCATCAGCACCACCACGCGCTGCACGCCCGCCACCAGGTCCATTGCGCCGCCCATGCCCTTGACCATCTTGCCGGGAATCATCCAGTTGGCCAGGTCGCCTTTTTCGCTCACCTGCATGGCCCCCAGAATGGCCAGGTTGATCTTGCCGCCGCGAATCATGGCAAACGACTCGGCGCTGGAAAAGAAACTCGCGCCGGGCAGGGCCGTGACCGTCTGCTTGCCGGCATTGATCAGGTCCGGATCGACCTGATCCTCGGTCGGAAAAGGCCCGATGCCCAGCAGGCCGTTCTCGGATTGCAGCATCACAGACACGCCCTCGGGGATGTGGTTGGCGACCAGCGTGGGCAAGCCGATGCCGAGATTCACGTAGTAACCGTCCTGAAGTTCTTTCGCGGCGCGTTGGGCCATCTGGTCACGGTTCCAGGGCATTACAACCTCCAGAGACGCGAAGTCTCCGTCAAGAGAAGGAAAACACCGTTCTTGGGCTTGGCGGCAGTCATGATGACCTGACCGTCCTTTGCTCGATGCGTTTTTCGGGGGCCGCGTTCAGCACGATCCGGTGAACGTAGATGCTGGGTGTGTCGATGCTGTCGGGGTCGAGTGCGCCGACCTCCACGATCTCCTCGACCTCGGCCACCGTGACCCGCCCGCAGGTGGCGACCACCGGATTGAAGTTCTGCGCGGTCTTGCGGTACACCAGGTTACCAGCTTTGTCGGCCTTCCAGGCTTTCACCAGGCTCAGGTCGGCCACGATGCCGCGCTCCAGGATGTACGTCTGACCGTCAAAGTCCTTGTGCTCCTTGCCCTCGGCCACGACCGTGCCGACGCCTGTTTTGGTGTAAAACCCGGGAATGCCCGCGCCGCCGGCCCGCATGCGTTCGGCCAACGTGCCCTGCGGCGTGAATTCCAGTTCCAGTTCGCCGGCCAGGTACTGGCGCTCGAATTCCTTGTTCTCGCCGACGTAACTGCTGATCATTTTGCGGATCTGGCGGGTTTCCAGCAGTTTGCCCAGGCCCCAGCCGTCCACGCCCGCGTTGTTGCTCACGGCGGTCAGGTGGGTGGCGCCGCTGTCATGCAGGGCCTGAATCAGCGCCTCGGGAATGCCGCACAGGCCAAATCCCCCGACGGCCACCGTCTGCCCGTCCTTCACGATGTCCTTCAGCGCCTCGTCGGCGCTCGCGTAAACCTTGTTCATGGTGTCTCCAGTGTAAAGTGCGCGGGCGGCGCGGCGCGGTACGCCGTCAGTAGCAGGGCAAGGATTGTGGAAAAAGAACGCCGGGAGGGGATTTTTCCGACGTCCAGCCCCGTCGAGTGGGCAGCGCCCTCAGCGGGCCGTCCAGCCCAGGTCGATGTCCAGCACAGCGCCGGTCATGCCCCAGGCGGCGGGACTGGCGACGTAGCTGGCCAGCGCCGCGATGTCCTCCGGGTTCAGAAGTTTTTTGATGGCGGCAGGTTCCAGCATGACTTTCTGCTCGACTTCCTCCGGGGTAATGCCGCGCGTGCGGGCCTGGTCGGCAATTTGCCCTTCGACCAGGGGCGTGCGCACGTAGCCGGGGCAGATGGCGTTCACGGTCAGGCCCTGCTCGCCGGCTTCCAGCGCGGCGGTGCGCGTGAAACCGATCAGGCCGTGCTTGGCGCTGATGTAGGCGCTCTTGAAGGGGCTGGCGACGTGCCCGTGAATGCTGGCGACGTTGATGATGCGGCCCTGTCCACTGCGGCGCAGGTGCAGCCAGGCGTACTTGCTGAGCAGGAAGGGTGCGGTCAGCATCACGTGAATCATGGTGTCCCAGGTGTCCTCGGGAAAGTCGGGAATGGGGTCGATGTGCTGGAAGCCGGCGTTGTTCACCAGCACGTCCAGGCCGCCCAGCGCCGCCACGACCTCATCGACGGCGCGGCGGCAGTCGGCCCGGCGGCTCAGATCCGCGCCGATGAAGGTCAGCCCCTCCCGTTCGGCCAGTTCGCGGCTGTGCGGGCGATCCAGGTCGAGGACGGCGACGGCGAGGCCATCGGCTTTGAGGCGCTGGGCGATGGCCAGGCCGATTCCACTGGTGCCGCCCGTCACCAGCGCGACACGACTTTCTGTGCGGTCTGTCATGCGGTGATTCTAGAAAGCGGCCGTTACGGCGTGGTGACAGCCTGACAGCCGGCCGTATGAACTGCCCCACAGCCGTGAATATCCAGACGCGTTCATGGCGTGCGGGTCAGAGGCTTCAGTCGCCGTCGTTGTCACCCGATTCGCCGTTGCCGGCTTCCGGCTCGCCGCCGAAGGTCGCTTGCAACCCCCGGATAAGCTGGTCGCGTTCGGTATCCGTCAGGCGCGCTTCGGGGTGCATGGGCAGGTAGGTTTTCTCGGGCATGGCCCCTTTGCGCACCTGGCTGGCGGCCTCGTCGGCGTCGCGGCCAAAACCGGGGGTGTTGATGTTGAATTTGTGGCGGCCCTCGTCAACGTGGTTTTGCACCAGCCAGGACACCGGGGCCACGTTGCTGTACCAGGGCCACTTCGTGCGGTGGCTGTGGCAGTCGGCGCAGGCGCGGTCAAACAGGGCTCTGGTACTGGGGCTGTCCCACTGCGGCTCCACTGCTGCCGACGGGTTGGCATGGGCACGACCATACGGCACAAGTTGCAGCACAATAAACAGACCTAGCAGCAGGCCCAGGATGCGGGCGGGGCTCCAGTGTGATTGGCGGGTGAGGTGCATCGGCTTCTCCTTGTTCAGGGTCTAACTGAATAGGAAAACTTCCTGATAAGTGCAGGGTAGGGCTTCGGCAGGGCGGCAGCAACCCGCATCCGCATTGGTTTAGTCGGGAAAGCTGCCAGGGATAGATGGCTTGCCAGGGGCGCACTATGCTGCGGGCATGAGCGCCCGCCCGCTGATCGGCCTGACCACCTCTCAACCCAGCGAGGACAGCGGCCTGGGCCGCCTGTTCAACGGCACCTCCCGCCGCTACATGGAGGGCCTGGAGGCGGTGGAGACGCTGCCCGTGCTGCTGCCCAACCTGCCCGAGCTGGCCGAAAGCTACGCCCGGCAGCTGGACGCCGTGCTGTTCACGGGCGGTGTGGACGTGCACCCGCGGCATTTCGGGCAACATCCCCGGCGCGGCCTGGGAACCGTGGACGAGGGGCGCGACGCCTTCGAGATCGCGCTGTACCGCGCGGCGCGGCAACTCGGAAAACCCACCTTCGGCATTTGCCGGGGCGTGCAACTGCTGAACGTGCTGGAGGGCGGCACGCTGCATCAGCACCTGCCGGACGTGCCGGAGGCGTGGGTCGATCACGCGCAGCAGGCCAGCCCGCCTGCCGTGGGCCACGAGGTGCAGTTCACGCCGGGCAGCCTGCTGGCCGAGTGTCACGGCGCCCAGAAGGTCTTCGTGAATTCGTACCACCACCAGGCGCTCGACCGCCTGGCCCCCACCCTGCGCTGCGCCGCCGTCGCCCCGGACGGCATCGTGGAGGCCTTAGAGGGAGAGGGCCTCATCGCCGTACAGTGGCACCCCGAATTGACTTTTGCAGCGCACCCGGACACACAGGGCACTTTCCGGGCCTTTCGTCGCCTGTTGTAGTGCCTGATCCCAATTGGGGTGATATCGCTGCTTCCCGGCGATATCACCCTACTGAAAGGAGAAGCAAAAAACACGTGCTGCGGGAGATGGACCAGGATTGCGGTGCTTTGCTGCAATCCTATGGAATTGGACGCCGTGCGTAGGACTTCCTCAATCGCCGGAAGTGGGCAGCAGGCTCAGGGCAGCGTCCAAGCTGAGGGCCAGCAGGGCGCTCAGGACAGCACCCAGCAGCACCAGGGCGGTGTTCTGCTGCGAGAGGCCGTTGATGATGGGTTCGCCCAGCCCGCCCGCACCCAGCGCCGCGCCGATGGTGGCGGTGCCGACGTTGTACACCCCGGCGGTGCGCACCCCGGCCAGCATGACCGGCAGGGCCAGCGGCCACTCGACGCGCCGCAGGGTCTGGGCGCCGGTCATGCCCATGCCGCGCGCGGCGTCCAGGGCGCCCCGGTCGACGCCGCGCAGCCCGGCCACGGCGTTGCCGACCACCGGCAGCAGACCGTACAGCACCAGGCCCAGCAGCGTGGGCGGCCAGCCGAAGCCCAGCAGCGGCACCGCCAGCGCCAGAATGGCCAGGGTCGGCACCGTCTGCCCGAAGCCCACCAGCGTCTGCGCCAGGTCACGCAGGTCTTCACGGCCCGGGCGCGTGACCAGCACCGCCAGCGGCCAGCCGATCAGCACCACCAGAACCGTGCCGAGGCCCACCAGCAAGAGGTGGGTCAGGGTCAGCCGCCACAACGGCGTGTCCGGGCTCAGCGGCACCTCGCCCAGGTTCAGGGTGTTGATCAGGCGCGGCAGCACCCCCGGCAGCAGCGCCAGGCCCAGCAGCGCCGGCCACAGCAGCGTGCCCGGGCGCCAGTTTCCACGTTTCAGAGAGGGCCGGTTCAGGGAAGGCATGTTCGGCCCTGGCGCAGGTCGTCCCAGGTCACGGTGCCCAGGGGCTGGCCGTCCTGCTCGACCGCCAGCGTGTCCACATGCTCCTGAAGCATGAGGCTCAGGGCGGTGCGGGCCGACACGCCGGCGGGTACGCCGGGCAGGCCGAGTGCCGGGCCGGGCTGCACGAAGCGCATCACGGGTACGGCGGCCAGGCGCCGGAGCACGATGTCCTCACCCAGAAACTGCGAGACGAACCCGGAAGCGGGGCGGAACACCAGGTCGTCCGGCGAACCGAACTGCTCCAGCCGCCCGGCGTTCATCAGGGCGATATGGTCGGCCAGGCGCAGGGCCTCGTCGATGTCGTGCGTGACCATCACCACCGTCTTGCCGAGTTGCCGCTGAATCTGCCGAAAGGCCGTTTGCAGCGCCTCGCGCCCGATGGGGTCCAGGGCCCCGAAGGGTTCGTCCATCAGCAGCACCGGTGGGTCGGCCGCCAGGGCGCGGGCCACCCCGACCCGCTGCGCCTGACCGCCCGACAGTTGCGCCGGACGTTTCTCCCGGAAGGTGGCCGGGTCGAGGCCCACCAGCTGTAGCAGCTCGTCCACACGCCGGGCGGTGGCGCGGCGATCTTTGCCTAGCAGGTCCGGCACCGTGGCGACATTCTGGGCCACGCTCAGGTGCGGAAAAAGCCCGATCTGCTGAATCACGTAGCCGATGCCGCGCCGCAGCACCTCCGGGCGCAGGTTCCGGGTGTCCTGCCCACCGAGCAGCACCTGCCCGGAGGTGGGTTCGATCAGGCGGTTGATCATGCGCAGGGTGGTGGTCTTGCCGCAGCCCGAAGGCCCCAGCAGCGCGGTGATGGCCCCATCGGGGAAAGACACGCTCAGGTCGCGCACGGCCAGCGCGTCCCCGTAGCGTTTTTCCAGGTGTACCAGTTCAATCATGGTTGCCCACCCGGCCCAGCCGCTGGCCCAGCAAACCCTCTAGCCCACGCAGCGCCCCGTCGATCAGTACCGCCAGAAGCGTGGCCGGCACCGCCCCCAGCAGGATCAGGTCGGCGGCGGCACTTTGTAGACCCTTGAAGATGTAGGTGCCCAGGCCCCCCGCGCCGATCAGGGCGGCCACCGCCGCCACGCCGACCAGCATCACGGCGGCCTGGCGGATGCCGGTCAGCCACACCGGCAGGGCCAGCGGCAGCTGCACCCGCCAGAAGCGCTGCCCAGCGGTCATGCCCATGCCGGTGGCGGCCTCCAGTGTGCCGGGGTTCACGCCGCGCAGCCCCACCACGCCGTTGCGCAGCACCGGCAGCAGGGCGTACAGCGTCATGGCGCACAGCGCCGGGGCCACACCGATCCCGCTGACCCCCACCTCGCGCAGCCCCGGAAAAGCGCGGGCCAGTGCCGAAAGCGGGGCGATCAGCAAGCCCAGCAGGGCCAGACTGGGCACCGTCTGAACGGCGTTGGCCAGGCCCAGCACCGCGCGCGCCACCCCCTCTCGCCCCGCTGCCCAGACCGCCAGCGGCACGCCCAGCAGCAGGGCGAACAGCAGCGCCAGGCCAGTCAGTTTCAGGTGCTGCCCCAGTTCCTGAGCCCAGCGGGCACCCTCGCGGCTTCCCTCGACCAGCACCGACCAGGTGTTCAGGTGCCCCGTGAACACCAGCAGGCCCACCGGCAGCAGCCACAGCCAGGTCAGCCCGCGCTGCGCCGCCGGCAGCGAACGCTGGGCAGCGTACAGTGCGATGCCCGCCCCCAGCAGAAAGACCCAGAAGCCGGAGGCGGCGCTGGCGCGCGCGAACTCCGGCTGGCCCGCCAGGGCCGTGTGGGTCTGGCTGCCCAGCAGCCACAGGGCGGCGGGCAGCGTCAGCGTGGCGGGCACCCAGGCCCAGTTAGGCCGCCGCCAGGCCAGCAGCAGAAATACCCCGCTCAGGCCCAGGAGGCCCGCCGCAGCGCTGGCCGGCAGCCCCAGCCACTCGCCCGGCGCCAGGCGGTTGGGGCGCAGCAGCACCCAGGGCAGAAAAGCCGAAGCCAGCATGGGCACGGCCGCCAGCAGGGCCGTGGTGCGCGCCGTGCCCCGCACCTGATCCCGCTGCGGGCCTGAACCGGGGGCGGTCACGTTATTTCAGGAAGCCCTTGCTTTTCAGGTAAGCCTGCGCCACGTCCTGGGCGGTGCGGCCCTCCAGCGCCACCTGCGCGTTCAGCCCCTGCAGCGTGGCCTGGTTCAGCGAGGCGAAGACCTTATTCAGGAGGCCCTCGATCTGCGGGTTGGCTTTCAGGGTGCCGCTGCGAATGATAGGCGCGGGCTGGTACACCGCCTGGGCACCCTTGGGGTCTTTCAGGGCAACCAGTTTCAGGGCCGCCAGGGTGCCGTCGGTGCCGTAGGCCATGGCCGCGTTGACGCCGCTGGTGCCGCCCGCCGCCGCCTGCTGGGTCTGTGGGGGGGTGGCCCCGGCCAGCACCAGTTTCTGCGCGGCGCTCAGCTTGAAGCCGTAAGCGGCCTCGAAGGCCGGCATGGTGTCGGGGCGGTTGAAGAACTCGGGGCTGCCGGCAATCTTGAATTTCCCGCCGCTTTTCAGGTAACGCGCCAGATCCGAGACGCTGCTCAGTTTGGCGCTGCTCGCCAGGCTCTGCGGCACGGCAATCACCCAGGTGTTGTTCACGTTGGCGGGCTTCAGCCAGGTGATGCCGTTTTTCAGGTCGAGTTGCCGCGCCAGGCCGTAGATGGTGCCAGGCGATCCGGCCTGCTTGGCGGTGATCTTGGCCTTGGGAAACAGGTATACGGCGTTGCCGGTGTACTCGGGGTACACGTCGATCTCTCCGGCCTGAATGGCTTTGCGGTTCACGCCGGTGTCGCCCAGGTTGGTCTTGTCGGTGACTTGCAGCCCGGCATTCCGCAGCGTCAGCACGATCATCTGGCCCAGAATCTGCGCTTCCGGGTCGAGTTTGCTGCCCACCACGATGGGTTGCGCGGCAGCGGCGGTGGTCAGGGCCAGGGTGGTCAGCAGGGTCAGGGCACGGAACATAGCAGTCTCCAATCGGTACAGGCAGGGGGCGGGTCGGTGCGGTCAGGGCCGGTGCAATATAAGGGGAAGGATGGGGGCGAGCCGTGCGCCATGCTTCCACACCCGCCGGCCCCCAAAAAGGAAACGTGCCACCACCGCCGCTTAGCAAGCCTTAACGCTTGCCGGCCACCCCGGCTAGCCTTAAGATTCCCCTCTGAGGCGTTCATGGCCGGGCCGCGACAGGCGCTTATGCTGGCGGTCAGTTCAGCGTCAGTTTCGATTTTCCTGCTTCCTGTGCTTCTTGCCGCGTCGTGTCCCCAGGTGGTTTATGGCATCCAACCCTGCACTGTCTTACCCTGCACGTCCGAAAGCCGCCCTGGAATGGGCGCGGCAGGTCACCCGAACGCACAGCAAGACCTTTTACCTGGGATCGCTGCTGTACCCGCCGGGTCAGCGCGAGGCGGTGTGGGCGGTGTACGCCGCCTGCCGGGTCGGAGACGACATTGCCGACGAGCAGACCGGCGCGGGCGCCTGGCAAAACCTGCTGGCGTGGCGCGCCGAGGTGCGCTCGGCCTTTGCCGGTGAAGCCGGTCAGAGCGAGATGCAGCGGGCGCTGGCTTGGGCCGCGGGTCAGTACGCCATTCCTCTCAGTGCCTTCGAGGAAATGTTCGAGGGGTTCTGCATGGACCTGCGCGGGCAGGCCTACGACACCATGGACGACCTGCGGCTGTACTGCCGGCGGGTGGCCGGCGTGGTGGGCCTGATGATCGCCCCCATCAGCGGTTACCGGGGCGGACAGGCCACGCTGGACGGCGCGGTGCAGCTGGGCGAGGCCATGCAACTGACCAATATCCTGCGCGATGTTGGGGAAGACCTGCGGCGGGGCCGCGTGTATCTGCCGCGCGAGCTGCTGGAAAGGTATGGTGTGTCGCACGCCGAGTTGCAGGCCGGGCAACGCTCGCCCAAGTACAGCCGCCTGCTGCGCCACCTGGCTGATGAGGCGAGGGCGTGGTATGCGCTGGGGGAAGCGCACGTGCCGCAGCTCGACGGACGCTCAAGGGTAGGCGTGGCCGCCGCCGCCCGCGCCTACGCCGCCATCCTGACCGACTTGGAGAACAACGATTTCGACAACCTGACTTACCGGGCGCACGTGTCGGGGTGGCACAAATTGAAGCTGCTGTGGGGGGCGCAGCGCGACTTCCGCGAACCGATCGATGTGTGCCCGATCAGCTGGCTGGAACGCCAGTACGCCCGGGTCATGGCGCCCCGCAACGTCTCCCCCACCGAGAGTGCCGACTGAGGCCCTGCACCCAGATGAGGCTATGCGCCCAGACAAATCAGGATTACCGGGCCAGTTCAGTCGTGCGGGCCTGCACGTCCCGTACGCTCCGGTAACCCGCCACGAAGAGGGCCACCCGCAGTTCCTGCTTCAGCGTCTCGATGTGGTCGATAACCGCCTGCACGCCCTCCAAGGCGAGAGGCAGGAAGGGAAGCGCGACAGCGTTGACATGCGCCCCCAGCGTCAGGGCGCGGGCCATGTCCAGGCCGCTGCGAATGCCGCCGGAGGCCACCAGCGGTACCCGTGGCAGGGCCGCCCGGCACTCGCGCAGGGCCTGGGCAGTGGGCAGGCCCACTTCGCACAGCGGCCCGAAGCGCACTTCTCCATAACGCGCCAGCGCCTCCACCCGGGCCCAGGAGGTGCCGCCTGCCCCGGCCACGTCCAGCGCGGCCAGCGGCAGATCAGCCAGAGAGGCCGCCACCCCACCGGAAATCCCGTGACCGACTTCCTTGACCAGGAGGGGCACGCGGCTTTCGCGGATCACCTGATGCAAGCGGGCGGTGGCCCCCTGGTAGGCCGTATCCCCGCTTGCCTGCATGGCCTCCTGGAGAGGATTGAGATGAACAGCCACGGCGTCGGCGCCCACCAGCGCAGCGGCGCGTTCCAGTTCCGCCGGGCCGTAGCCCTTCATCAGCTGACCCAGACCCAGGTTGCCGATCAGCAGAATGTCCGGGGCCACGTTGCGCACCTGAAAGCTGGATAGGGCGCCGGGCACGTCCAGCATCACGCGCTGCGACCCCAGCATCAGGCCGATGCCGGTGGCCTGCGCGGCCTCGGCCAGCGTGCGGTTGATGGTGCGGGCGCGCTCGGCGCCGCCGGTCATGGCCCCGATCAGGAGCGGCGCACTCAGGCGCTTGCCCAGGAAGGTGGTCGAGAGGTCGATGTCGGCCAGGTTCACCTCGGGCAGGGCGCGGTAGGGCCAGGGCACGGCCTCCAGGCCGGTGGTCACTGTCTGAAACTGCACGTCGTGCGCGAGACACACGTCGATGTGCTTCAGCTTGCGGCGCTGCACCTCACTCACCTGTGCTCACCTGTCTGGACTCACCTGCGGCCTCCAGGGGAACGGCCCCCATCAGGGCCGCCAGGGCAACTTCTTTGCCCTTGGCCTCCACCTCGATCCAGGGCACGTCGGCGTAGGCGCTGGGCAGGTGCGTGATCAGGTAACTGTGCCGCCTGTCCTGGTGGTTTTCCAGGCCGTTGCTGAGGTGAACGACCTGCCATTCGGGGGGCGTCCAGGTGGCCCGCGCCCGCAGCACCCACTCGCGCACGCTGGGGTCTTCCTGATCCGCCAGGCGCTCCTTGACCACGTGGTGGTGCGCGTCGAACACGAAAGGCGTGCCGGTCGCCTCGCAGATGGACAGCAAGTCCTGCGGCCCGTAGGCGCGTTCGTCGTTTTCCAGGCCCAGACGCAGGCGCACGGCGGGCGGCAGGTCGGGAATCAGGGCCTGCAATTCGGCCCCGCGCCCGCCCTTTCCACCGTGCAGCAGCAGCAGGTTCCAGGGGCTGCGCTCTAGGCCCAGGGCGTCCATCACGCTGGCGTGGCTTTGCAGGGCGTGCAGGCTGCTGGCGCGCACCTCGGGCCGCTCGCTGTTCAGCACGATGAACTGTTCGGGGTGCATCAGCACGCGAATGCCCGCGTCCCGGAAGGCCTGCCCGGCGGCCCGCAGCTCGGCGCTCAGCGAGGCCAGCACCGCGCGGCCGGTGTCGTCGCCGGCCAGGTCGAGCATGGGGAACAGGCTGGAACTCATGCGGTAGAGCCGCACGCCCCGCGCGGCGCAGTAGGCGGCCGCCGAATGCAGAATGCGGACGTTCTCGCGGTACAGAGTCAGCAGCTTCTCCTCGCGCCCGGCAGGCGAGAGCGTGCGGTAGCGGCTGAGGGTCACGGTTTTGAACCGCACCTCCGGCCCCACGGTAAGACAGACCAGACCGTAATGCGGCGTTCCCATCCGCCCAGCGTAGCGTGCCTGGGTGCGGGCCGGCGGCGCATCAAGGTTGCCTGAAGCGGGATCAGGGACGCCGGCCCTGCCAGGTGGGCTAGCATGCCAGCCATGTCCCTTCCAGCAGAGTTACAGCGTCCCCGGCGGGCCGTGATCATCGGCGCGGGCTTCGGCGGCCTGAGCTTGGGCATCCGGCTGCAAAGCCTGGGCTTCGATACGCTGATTCTGGAACGGCTGGACGGGCCGGGCGGGCGCGGCTACCAGAAGCACACGCCGGACGGCTACGTGTTCGACATGGGGCCGACCGTGATCACGGTGCCGCACTTCATCGAGGAACTGTTCGCGCTGGAGCGCGGCCGCGCCCAGCTGGACGGCGCGGACTTCCCGCAGAGCGTGCGGAACGCGCCGCGGGTCACGGTGGGCCCCTCGGGCGGATCGCACACCCGGCGCTATGTGAACCTGGTGCCCATTCTGCCCTTTTACCGCATCGTGTTCGACGACGGCACGCATTTCGATTACGACGGCGACCCGCAGCACACCCGCGAGCAGATTCGTGAACTGGCCCCGGAAGACCTGGCCGGGTACGAGCGTTTCGACCGCGACGCCCGCGCCATTTTCGAGCGCGGCTTTCTGGAGCTGGGGTACACGCACTTCGGCGACCTGCCCACGATGCTCAGGGTGGTGCCCGACCTGCTGCGGCTGGACGCGGTCAGGACGCTGTTCTCGTTTACCAGCAAGTACTTTCAGTCGGGCAAGATGCGCCAGGTGTTCAGTTTCGAGACGCTGCTGGTGGGCGGCAATCCCCTCAGCGTCCCGGCCATCTACGCGATGATTCACTTCGTCGAGAAAACCTGGGGCATTCATTACTGCATGGGGGGCACCGGCGAACTGGTGCGGGCCTTCGAGCGCAAATTTCGTGAACTGGGCGGCCAGATCCGCTACGGCGCGGGTGTGCAGGAGATCACCGTGACCGATGACTGGGGCCAGGCGCCTTCACCACTGAGACCCCGCGTGGCGCGCGGCGTGGTGCTGGAAAGCGGCGAGCGCGTCCCCGCCGATCTGGTGGTCAGCAACGGCGACTGGGCCAACACCTACCTGAAACGCGTGCCGGCCCGCGCCCGGCTGGTGAACAGCGACCTGCGCGTGAAGGCGGCGCGCCAGAGCATGAGCCTGCTGGTCATCTACTTCGGGTTCCGCGACGACGGGCAACCGCTGAACCTGCGCCACCACAACATTCTGCTGGGCCCGCGCTACGAGGCGCTGCTGCGCGAAATTTTCGGCCAGAAGGTGCTGGGCGCCGACTTCAGCCAGTACCTGCATGTGCCCACCCTCACCGACCCCAGCCTGGCCCCGCCAGGCCACCACGCCGCCTACACCCTGGTGCCGGTACCACACAAGGGCAGTGGCCTGGACTGGTCGGTAGAAGGCCCGAAACTGGTCGAGCGGGTGTACGCCTACCTGGATGAGCGCGGCATTATTCCTGGCCTGCGCGAACGCCTGACGCACTCGGAATTTATTACTCCGGACTACTTTGCCGGCACGCTGGACAGTTACCTGGGCAACGCGTTCGGGCCGGAGCCGGTGCTGGTACAAAGCGCTTTCTTCCGCCCGCACAACCGCAGCGAGGACGTGAAGAACCTGTACCTGGTGGGCGCAGGTGCACAGCCCGGCGGCGGCACCCCCAGCGTGATGATGTCGGCCAAAATGACCGCCCGCTTGATCGCCGACGACTTCGGCGTTCCGCCCTCTATCCGGCGCTGACAGAAACAGCCGAAACGAGCCGGGCCTGCATGAATACAGGCCCGGCTCGTTTCGGAAGTTCAGGGAAGATTCAGAAACTGTCTTCCCGACCTCGGTGGCTCAGCTGGCGGGGTTTGGGGCGCGGTTCCACACGCGGTGCTGCGCCAGCAGCTGCACGAAGGCGGCGTTGTCGTCGTCGATCACGCCGTGCGCGGCGTCCCAGGGGGTGCCGGGGAGTTGGCGGGCCGCCGCGGCCAGGGCCGGTGCTCCGTCGGCAATGGCGCCCAGGGGTTTGGCGTGCAGATACGCTTCACGCAGGAAGTCCAGCGCCTCGGTTTCGGTTTGCAGTTGCCCGTCCGCGACGACCACCGCGTCGAACAAGCTGGCGTGCGAATTGCCCAGGGTCTTCATGGCCTGCACCCCGCCCAGGTCGCCCAGGTGCGTGCCGACCACTTCGCCCATGGCTCCCTCGGCGCTCAGCGCCTGCTGAAGGGCCTTGACTGCCCCGGCGTCCACACCGTCGCCGGCCAGAATCGCCACGTGGCGGCCCTTGGCGGACTGCGGCTGCTCCAGCTGGCTCAGGGCGGCGGCTTTCTTCAGGCCGCCCGAGGCGCTGGTGTCGGCCTCGGCGCGGGCCAGCAGCGCCATTTCGGCGGGTTCGTCGTAGGTCACGCTGGGTTTGGCGGTCTCCTGGGCGCGGGGTTTCTCACCCAGGCCCAGCGCCACCTGAGAGGCCAGCAGCGGGTGAATCTTCTCGAGGTGTTCCAGCATGGCCAGGCGCACGTGCGGCGTTTCGACCTTGCTCAGCTCGAAGCGCAGGGCCTTGGCGATGTGCACGCGCTCGACCGGCGACATGCTGTTCCAGAACAGCTTTGCCTGGCCGTAATGGTCACTGAAACTGGCCGGGCGCACGCGCAACTTGGCGCCCGAGGCCATCACCGGGTGGCTGTGGAACCCCTGCTTCTCGTCGGGGGCGGGTCGGTTGCCGTCCAGCGAATTGGGGAAGTAAGACACGCGGCCCGGATTGATCTGGAAACGCATGTGGCCGTCGCGCTGGTTGTTGCTGGCAGCGTTCACGGGGCGGTTGATGGGCAGCGACTGCCAGTTGGGCGAACCCAGGCGCGAAAGCTGCGTGTCCAGGTAGGAGAAGTTGCGCCCTTGCAGCAGCGGGTCTTCGGTAAAGTCCATGCCCGGCACGATGTTGCTGGTCATGTAGCCGACCTGCTCGGTCTCGCTGAAGAAATTGTCGGGGTTGCGGTTCAGCACCATCTTGCCGATCAAGCGTACCGGCACCAGGTCTTCCGGGACGATCTTGGTGGCGTCCAGCACGTCGAAGTCCCACTGCGCCGCCTGCTCGGGCGTGAACAGTTGTACGCCCAGGTGCCATTCCAGCATGCCGCCGGCGTCGATGGTTTCCCACATCTGGCGGCGGTTGAAGTCGGGGTCTTTGCCGGCAATCTTCTGCGCTTCGTCCCACACCAGCGAGTGCGTGCCCAGCAGCGGCTTCCAGTGGAACTTCACGAAGGTCACCTCGCCGCGCGCGTTGATCAGGCGGAAGGTATGGACGCCGAAGCCCTCCATGGTGTCGAAGCTGCGCGGAATGGCGCGGTCCGACATGGCCCACATGATCATGTGCATGGATTCGGGCGTCAGTGAGATGAAATCCCAGAAGGTGTCGTGGGCGCTGGCGGCCTGCGGCATCTCATGGTGCGGTTCGGGCTTGACCGCGTGCACTAAGTCCGGAAACTTGATGGCGTCCTGAATGAAGAACACCGGGATGTTGTTGCCCACGATGTCCCAGTTGCCCTGCTGGGTGTAGAAGCGGGTGGCGAAGCCGCGCACGTCGCGGGGGGTGTCGGGGCTGCCCCGGAAGCCCGCCACGGTGGAGAAGCGCACGAACACCGGGGTTTTCGCGCCCACCTCGGTCAGCACCTGCGCGGTGGTGTAGTCCCCCAGCGAGTCGGTCAGTTCGAAGTAGCCGTGTGCGCCGCTGCCACGCGCGTGCACCACCCGTTCGGGGATGCGTTCATGGTCGAAGTGGTGCAGCTTTTCGCGCAGGAAATGGTCTTCGAGCAGAACCGGGCCGCGCTCGCCAGCTTTCAGGCTGTTCTGGTCGTCACCGATGACGTGGCCCATGTTGTCGGTCAGCATGTTGCCGGGCTGGAGGGTGTCGTGCGCCAGATCCTGCTGCTTGGCGTCGTTGTTTGTTTTCTTCGTCATAGGTCTCCTGCTTTCCTTGTTTCACTGGGCTGGCTGGCCAGGGTGGGTTTCAAAGATTCAATTCTGGTTGAACTCGCGTTCGGCCTGCCCCTTGATGGGGTTGTTGCGGGTGGCCTCAGTTTCGACCTGCTTGCCAGGGCGTGCCGCGTCGGAGGCGGTGGCGGCGGGCAGGAAACGGGTGGTCAGGGCCATCAGGTCGGCGGTCAGTTCGGGCGCGAGGTTGGACGCCCACCCCAGCAGCAGGGCCGGGCCGCCGATCATGGCCTGCGCGTTCCCGCGCACCAGCGCGTCCACCGCGCGCCGGGCCGCCACCGCGGCGTCCAGCGAGAGCACCGGGAGGTTGTCCAGCGTGGCGAACAGCGCGTACTCCTTCTCGTACTGGCCTTTCACCTCGGCCTGGCGGGCGCTGCCGGTGCGCATCAGGCTGGGCAGCACGGTGGTCACACCCACGCCGTGCTGCGCCAGTTCCGCCCGCAGCGCCTGCCCCAGCCCATAAGAGGCAAATTTGCTGACGCTGTACGGCCCCAGGTGCGGCACCGCCACCTTGCCACCCACCGACGACACGATCAGCACGCGCCCAGCATTCTTTTTCAGCTGGGGCAGCGCCGCGCGGGTCAGGCGCAGGGCCCCGAAGGCGTTGACCTCCATGATCCGCATGAAATCCTCGTCGGTCATGTTTTCCAGCGGGCCGGTCTGGATGATGCCGGCGTTGTTGACGACTATGTCCAGCCGCCCGAAGTGGGCCACCGTTTCCTCCACGGCGCGGGTCAGGTCTGCGGGCTGCGTCACGTCGGCGACCACCGTGTAGGCCTCGCCACCGCGCTCGCGGATGTCCTGCGCGGCGCGTTCCAGTTCGGCGCCGTCGCGCGCCAGCAGGGCCACCTGGGCGCCGCGGGCCACCAGTTCGCGGGCCAGGGCCAGGCCCAGCCCGCGTGAACCGCCCGAGATCAACGCGACTTTGCCGCCGAGGTCGTACGGCGCTTTCAGGGCGCGGCGGGCCGAGAGGGCGGCCACGCCCGCCACCAGCATCAGTCGTTTGGGGATTCGCATTCCCTTACCTTATGCCCAGGGGTTCAGCACCACTTTGATGCAACCGTCATGCTTGTCCCGGAAGGTCTTGTACAGATCCGGCGCCTGATCCAGCGTGGCGCGGTGCGTGATCACGAAGCTGGGGTCGATCTCGCCGGCCTCGATGCGCGACAGCAGCGGGTAGATGTGCTTGTGGGTGTGCGTCTGGCCCATCTTGAAGGTCAGGCCCTTGGCGAAGGCCGCGCCCATCGGCAGCTTGTCGACCAGGCCGCCGTACACGCCGGGCAGGCTGACGGTGCCGCCCTTGGCGCAGCTTTGGATGGCCCAGCGCAGGGCCGTGATCCGGTCAAAACTGAGTTTGAGGGTCTGCTGCAACTTGTCGAGCGCCGCGCCGGGGCCGTGGCCGTGCGCTTCCATCCCCACCGCGTCGATCACGTGATCCGGGCCGCGCCCGCCGGTCGCCTCGCGGAGCGCCTGCAGCACATCCTCCTGCTCGTAATTGATGGTCTGTGCGCCCGCTTCCTGGGCCATTTTCAGGCGTTCAGACACGCGGTCGATGGCGATCACGTGCGCCGCGCCCAGCATGTAGGCGCTGCGAATAGCGAACTGCCCCACCGGGCCGGCCCCGAACACCGCCACCACATCACGCCCGGGCTGGATGTTGCAGTTCTCGGCGGCCTGCCAGCCGGTGGGGAAAATGTCGGTCAGGAACAGTACCTGTTCGTCCTTCAGGCCCGTTTCGATCTTGTGCGGCCCCACGTCGGCGAAGGGAACGCGCACGTACTGCGCCTGCCCGCCCGCGTACCCGCCGTACATGTGGGAGTACCCGAACAGCGCGCCACCGCTGGTGGCACCATACAGCGCCTCAGCCATGCGGTGGTTGGGGTTGCTGTTGTCGCAGGCGCTGTACATGCCGCGCACACAGTAGTCGCACACGCCGCAGGAGATGTTGAAGGGCACCACCACGCGGTCGCCGACCTTCAGTTTCTTCACTGCCTTGCCGACTTCCACCACTTCACCCATGAACTCGTGGCCCAGGATGTCGCCCTTTTCCATACTGGGAATAAAGCCGTCGAGCAGGTGCAGGTCGGAGCCGCAGATGGCGGTGGAGGTGATTTTCACGATGGCGTCAGTGGGTAAAAGCAGCGTGGGGTCGGGCACCGTTTCCACGCCAACCTTATTTACGCCCTGCCAGACAATTGCTTTCATGCGTTACCTGCCTTCCGTTGATCCTGCTCGGCTTTGGGGCTTTCCTCGCCCGTTTTGGTCTTCTGGCCGGCGTCGGGGCGGCCACTGGTCTGACCGTTGGTGGTGGGGGCAAAGCCCAGTTCCTGCTCACGCTTGAACCGCATCAGGTCGTCGCGCAGTTGCTGGGCGGGTTCCTCACCGAACAGGCGCGCCAGCACCGCGCCGGTGGCGCCCAGCGGGGGCTTGTACGTCATGTTCACGGTAATCTGGGTACCGCGCTGCCCCGGTGCGGGCTGGAATTTCACCTCGCCGCTGTTCTCGATGGTCGACCCCGGCAGGCTCTGCCAGGCGATGCGCCGGCCCGGCTCATCGGCGGTCAGCTCGGCTTCCCAGCTCACGGCCTGGCCCAGCGGCGCTTTGGCCGTCCATTTCGAGCGCTTCTCGTCCAGCACTTCCACGCTCTGAAGGTGGCTCATCAGGTGTGGCAGGTTGGGCAGGTTGCGCCAGATGGCGTACAGCCCCTCGACCGGCTTGTTGATGGTCACCGCGTCGCGGATCAGCACCTCTCCTGGCGTGTCGGTCTGCTCGATTTTCAGGGCTGGGGCCAGCGGCTGCTTGCCTTTCAGGGCCAGGTAGCCCATGCCAGCGCCGGCCGCGCCCAGCACCAGCGTGCCCAACGTCGAGCGGCTGCGCAGGCTGGACGCCAGGAACATGGCTCCCAGTGCCGCAAACAGGGTCTTCTCGGGAATGGTGATGTTCTCGGTCTTATCGGTGTTGTCCGTCTGATCGGTCATAAGGTTCTCCCTGGAAAGTTCTCCCTGGAAATGGGGGCGGGCAGCGCCGCGCGGAAATCACTGTGCGGAGTGGCCCGGTCAACGCTGGCCCTAGAACTTCCTGAAGCGCGTGAGCCTGAACGGGGTCTCTGGCGTGCCGCCCTGAAGTTTGTCCAGTTGCCCCTGGGTCACGATCAGTTCGCCGCCCAGGCTGGCAAGGGTGGTGGGAAAACGCAGGCCCGCCAGGGGTTCCTCGGCGACCAGCTGGCCGCTGCCGTAATCGGCGCTGAGGGCCACCTTGCCGACGACCTGATCCTTGTTGCGCGCCACGTACAGCGTGCGGCCGTCGAGCAGCAGGCCGTCACCATTGACCAGGCCGCCCATGACCTTCCGAACCGCTTTGGTGCGCAGGTCGATGCGCCATAGGTCGCCTGTGTTCAGCTGCACGCTGAGCAGGTAACGCCCGTCGGGGGTCACGACCAGGCCGTTGAGGTTGATGCCGGGGCCGTACTTGATGGGCGTGCGGCCCAGATCCAGCCAGCTTTCCAGCGTCAGGTCGGGTTTGACGCGGTACAGAACGGGCCGGTAGCTGTCGGTGACGTACACGTTCGCATCGGGGGCCACCACCAGGTCGTTGACATACTTGTGCGGCGAGGGCGGCGTTTCGAGCACCTTCAGGGTCATGCCGTCGGGTGACAGCACGCTGACCGTGCCCTGCGCGCCGCCGGCCACCCACAGCCGGCCCTGCGCGTCCACCTTCATCCCCAGCGCCGTGGCGCGGCCTTTGGCGCCGCCTTCCTGGAATTTGCTGACGGCCCCGCTGCTGGCGTTCAGCACATAGATGGTGCCGTTGGCCGCGCTGCCGGTGTAGATCAGGCCGCGCCGGGCGTCCACCGCCACGCCTTCCGGGAAGTCCTGTGGGCCGGGCAGCGGGTAGTCGCGCACCGCGAGGTTCTCGCGCACGATCACGCCGCAGCGTTCGCGTGGGCCGGTGGCGCCCGCCGGGTCGGTCTTGTAGTCGTCGGGCCGGGCGTGAATCACCAGGCTGCGGCCCAGCACCCCGTTTTCCCCGCTCAGGCTGACCTTGGAGGTGGTGAAGGTCAGCTGGCCGCTACCGTCGGCCGCCACGTTCAGCATGGGCGTGTCGCCGCCGTGACCGTGCTTGTTGTCGGTGGTGGGGGCGTCGTGGTTCTTGCTCATGCCGGGGTCGAAGTGGCCGCCTGCCCCGCCGAAGGGCACGACGGTGTTGGTGGCCGGATCGACGCCGGGGGTGCAGCGCCCCATCTCGTGAATGTGCATGCCATGCTGGCCGGGGGTCAGGCCGCGCACCTGCACGGTGATCTGAAGGTTTACGCCCAGCTGCTCGAAGCGGGCCGTGCCGGTGACCTGTCCGGCCGCGTCACGGATGGCGGCGGTGGCCCTCAGCGGCGCGGGGGTGGGGGCGGCCGCGCCGCCCGCCGCAGCGAGCCCGAGCGCAAGCAGGCTGGTCAGAGCAAAAGTTCGCATCACTGGCCTCCGGTGTAACGCACGCGGTAGATCACGCCGCTCTGGTCGTCGGTAAAGAGCAGGCTGCCGTCGGTGTAGGTGGCCACGCCGGCCACGCGCCCGAACTGTTTCCACTCGGTGCCCTCCTGGTACACGAACCCGCTCACGAAGGGTTCGATACGCTCGGGTCTGTTCTGCGCGTCGAACACCACGCGCCCGATCTCGTAGCCGCTGGGCTGGTCACGGTTCCACGACCCCCGGAAAGCCACGAAGGCGTCGTTGCGGTACTCGGCGGGAAACTGCTGGCCGGTGTAGAAGTTGAGGCCAATGGCAGCGGCGTGCGCGGTGTAGGTCAGGGTGCTGCCCTGGGTCATGGCGCAGTACTCGGCTTTGGTGATCTTGCCGGGAATCTGTGAACTGTTGGTGTAAGGGTCCGGGTTCTTTGTGCCGTAACAGAAGGGCCAGCCGTAATTCTTGCCGCGTTCCAGCGTGTTCAGTTCCTCGGGCGGAATGTTGTCGCCGTGCCAGTCGCTGCCCTGATCCATGCCGTAAAAGGTCTTGGTGACCGGGTGCCAGCCGAAGCCGATGGTGTGCCGCAGGCCCCGCGCGTAGACCTCGCGCCACTGACCGTCGGGGCGGATGCGCAGCACGGTGGCTTCCTCGGGGTTCTGGGTCTGCGCATCGTTGTTGGTGGCGCCGAAACTGGCGTACAGAAACCCGTCCGGCCCCCAGCCCAGCCCGCGCGCCGGGTGCTGGCCCGCGTCGGGAAAGCCGTCCGCGAAGATGCGCGGCAGTCCCAGCGTGCCGTCGCGGGCGATGTCCATGACCCAGATGGTCTTTTCGCCCACGGCGTACAGCTTGCCGCCCCGGTCGTCCAGCCCGTGCACCAGTTTCAGGTTCGCGGCCACCTGCCGGCGCTCGGTGGCGTCGAACAGGCCGTCGCCGTTGCGGTCTTTGAGGTACCAGATGTCGTTCTGCTGGCGGCGCGACAGGTACACGCCCCCGTCGGGCATGACGTGCAGCATGCGGGCGTTGCCCAGTTCGGTGGCCATCACGCTGATCTGGAAGCCGGCAGGCACCTTCAGGCGGCCCAGTTTGTCCGGCGTAAAGCCCAGCGCCACCGGCTCATTTCTGGTGACGGTGGCGCTGGCCGGCGGTTCCGGTGCGGGAAGCGGGCGGGGGGTGGGCGGGGCGGCCTGCGCCTGCACCAGCGACGGCGACAGGACACTCAGCAGACCCGTCAGAAAAACGCGCTTGAACATGAAACTCCTTCGGAAACGGAACGGAAAACGAAAGAACCAGGGCTGAGCACAGGACTTTCAGGCAGACAGGGCGGGACGGGTGGAGACGGGCCTCCTGGCCAGGGCATAAAGGAGTGCCGAGCGGCCATAGAAAAGGGCCTGCCCGCCACGCCGTGAACCGGACACCGACCCCCGCTCTGACTTGATCAGTAATCAGAGACTGATCAGCCAAGATGGCATGCTCCCGGCGCGCTGAACCCGTTGAAACACACCGACTTAAGGTCGGTTAACTGGACGCTCAAGGCTTGATGAGATGACCTTCACGCCAGGAGGTAGGTACGGTTCAGGCAGGCGCTGGAAGAGCAAACGTGAGGCGCGCCCACTAGACCGACTCAGTAAAAGGCGTAAAGGCCGGGCCACCCAGCGGGTCGAAGGGAAGGTGCAGCAGCGAAGCCGCGCCGTTCCAGCCCGAAAGCATAGATAGCGGCACGCCCCCGCCAGGGTAGACCGTGCCGCCCACCTGCACCAGGTTGGTCAGGCCGTGCAGGTTCCAGGCGGGGCGCAGGCTGCCGCTGAGGCCGTGCGGGGCGTTGCCGTACAGGGCGCCGCCCAGCGCCGTGCGGGCGTACTGCCGGGGCGACAGGGCCGTGTAATCTGCGATGGGCAGGGGGTGGCGCGCTTGCAGGCGGCGCAGCAGGAAGCGGGCGTACTCGGGCGCGTCCGCGCTGCCTGCCCAGTGCGGCGGGGCGTTCACCAGCAGGAAGCCCTGCTGACCGTCGAGGTGCAAGTACAGCGTGGGGTCGCGCGGCAGTTCGCCCTGTTCGATGTCCTGCCATTCGCGGGCGTAGTCCCCGGGCCAGTAGATGTGGTGGGCCTGGCCCTGGTCATCGTGCAGGCGCAGTTGCAGCGCGAAACCGCTGACGCCCAGCGGGCGTGGATTGACGGATCGGCCCAGCCAGCGTGCGGTGAGGTGGTGGTCGGCGGCGCTGACCCAGGCGTCGGCGCTCAGGGTGCCGCGGCTGGTCTGGGCGCCCACCACGCGGCTTTTTCCGCCAAGCAGGCGTCCGGTGTGCAGGTGTTCGACCTGGGTGCCGAACTCGAAGGTGACGCCCTGGCGCAGCGCCTCGGCGTGCAGCCGCCCCGCCAGCGCCAGCAGGCCGCCGGGCAGGTGCCACACGCCGCCGCCCAGTTCCACCCAGGCGATGTTGTGCAGCACCGCCGGGGCGCGGTAGGGGTTGGCGCCCAGGTAGGTGGCGAAACGCAGCCAGAAGGGGGTCAGGAAGGGGCCACTTTGCACCAGCCGCGAGAGCGGCAGACCGGGCGCGGCGGCCCAGCCGTGACGCAGGCCGTAGCGGGCCAGCGCGGGCAGGCCGGGCGGCTTACTAAACAGGAAGGTGGAGGCCGCGCCCTCGTACAGGCGCCGGGAGGTGCGCAGCAGGCGCCGGTAATCCTGGGCTTCCTGCCAGGTCAGTTGCTTCAGCGTACGCTCCAACGCGCCAGGCGTATGCAGGGCCTGCGGCGCAAAGGTGCGCCCGCCCGCCGCGTGGTAGGTGGTGGTGGGCACGGCGGGAGCCAGGTCGGGGGCCGGCCAGCCCAGGCGCGCATGCAGCGCCCGGAACACCTGCGGCATGGTGACCACCGTGGGGCCGCTGGAGAACTCCGGGAAGCCCAGGGCCGCCTTGCCGCCCGCCCGCTCCAGCGAGTCCACCACCGTGACCTCCGCGCCGGCCTGGCGCAGGCGCAGGGCAGCGGCCAGGCCCGCGAAGCCCGCACCGATCACCACCACTTTCATCGTGAAGTGTCCTGACGGTAAGTGCGGCCTTTCCACTCCACTTCACGCTGCAAGGCGCGGGCGTAGACCGGCAGGGCCAGCAGCGGCAGCAGCGGGGCTAGCAGGACTTCCAGCAGGTCGCGAGGGCGGGTGCGGCCGGTGACCACGCGCACCAGCCCACCTTCCAGCAGGCCCAGCAGCAGCAACGCCCGCTGGCCTTTGAAGAGGGGGCGGGTGTACGTCAGGAAAAACAGCGCCCAGCTCAGCAGCAGCAGCGGCCGCGAGCCCTGATAGAAGCGCAGCATACTTTTGCTCAGCCCGCGCACCGATTCCGGGTAAGCGCGGTACATGCGCACGCCGATCAGGTCGCCGCCCAGCGCCAGGGCCACCCGGCCTCCACTGGCCTTGACGCGGCGCGAGAGCTGCACGTCCTCCAGCAGCTCGGCCCGCACGCCCGCGTGGCCGCCGCTGGCCCGGTAAGCCTCCCGCCGGAACAGCATGGTCTGCCCGTTGGCGGCGCTGGCCAGCGGGGAGGGAATCTTCAGCAGGGGCGCGGGCAGGCCGCTGAGCAGCACGTCGTCGATCACGGGGGTCAGCAGGCGTTCCCCCCAGGTCACGTTCGCCTGCCGGGGAAAAATGCTCAGCAGGTCGGCACCCGAAGCGTCAAGCTGATGCAGCAGCGCGTCAAGCGTGCCGGGTTGCCACTGCACGTCCGCATCGACGAACAGCAGCAGGTCGCCGCGCGCCGCCCCGGCCAGTTGGTGGCAGGCCCAGTTTTTGCCGGCCCAGCCGGGCGGCAGTGGCTGGCCGGACAGCACCATGGCCCCCAGGGCGCGGGCCAGCTCCGCCGTGCCGTCCTGGCTGTGGTCGTCCAGCACCAGCACCTCGGCGGCCCCCTGACTCAGCAGGCCCGGCAGGGAGTGGGGCAGGTTGTGCGCTTCGTTGCGCGCGGGCATCAGGATGGAGGTGCGGGCGGCCTGAAGGTCACGCCGGTGATGAGGAGCGGGGGGTGCGGGGCGCAGGCGCGGGAACAGCGCGGCGTTCAGCGCCAGGGTGCCCAGCTTGGCGCCCAGCAGCGCCCAGGGCAGAACCGAGGCTACACGTGAAAAGAAAGGATGTGGCATTCAGGACTTCTGCGGACGCCCGACCCGCCACACCCACCACAGCAGCAGCGGTTGAAAAGGCAGGCGGGCCCAGGCCAGCCAGGCCGGCACCTGAAAGCGCTCGGGGTGCTGGGCCATGTACACGTTGGCCGGAAATACCGCGACCAGCAGCGCCAGCAAGCCCAGGCGGGCCGCGGGGCGCACGGCCGGAACCAGCAGGCCCAAGCCGCCAGCTATCTCCGCCGCGCCGCTGAGGTACGTGGCGGTGCGCGGCACCAGCGGCACGAAGGGGGGAATCATGCGGTCAAACGTCCCCGGCATCAGAAAGTGCGTCACGCCGGTAAATATGAAAAAAGCGCCCAGGGCCAGGGGGCGGCGCTGCACCACTTCGGGGGCGGGAGGTGGTCGGCTCATGCGCCCATTCTGGCGGGTGGCAGCCGGCCGGGACGCCGCAACTCTATGAAGACCCGTGAAGGATTGTCGCCGGAACCCGCAGCAGAGGGGAGAAGTGGAGATTAAAAGCCCCTATTCGAGCTGATCCAGCAGTGTCAGGGCCTGGGAGGCCAGCGAGGGCCGGTCGTGGCGGCTGGCGCGGCCAGACAGCCATTTCAGGTAACCGGCGGGCGGTTGATCGGGGTCGGAGGCCAGCAGGTCGGCGTCTAGGGCGGCCAGCAGCTCGGTCAGGGCAGCGTGCAGGTGTTCGGGGGCGCAGGGCGGGCCAAACCGCACAAAGGCTTCGGGCCACTGCGCCCCGCGCAGCACCACGCGCAGCGCCACCGGCACCAGCGGGGCACCCGAAGCGCGCGCCAGCCAGGCCGCTCCGGGGTGCAGGGCGCGCACCGGCCCGGCGCTTTGCAGGGCCGCCTCCGGGAAAATAACGGCCCATCCGCCCGCCCGCACGGCCCGCAGCAACTCGCGGGTCTGGCCGGTGTCCACCGCCCCGATGCGGCGCAGGAAGGGAAACCGCCGCAGCTGGCGCGGCGTCATCATCAGGGTGAAGGGCTGCCCCAGGCTCCAGGCCAGCACCGCCAGCAGATACCCGTCCCACCACGAGTGGTGGTTGGGGGCCAGCACCGCCGCCCCGGTCGGGAGGGGGCCGCGCACCCACACGCCGGCCAGTTGCCCATGCACGTCCGCGCGAATGGCGCGGCGCAGCAGGGGGGCCACCCAGGCGCGGCTCATCTTCACGGTCTTCTCCAGGCAAACCCGGCCAGGGCGCCCATGCCCAGCAGCGTGAGCAGCGCCGCGCCGGGCAGGCCGAACAGCAGCAGGCCGCCGGCCAGGAAAGCGGCTTCGGCCAGGTACACGAAGCGGATGTCCAGGCCAGCCTGGCGAACCAGCAGGCCGGGGGCCAGGCGCTTAAAGGTTTCGCTCAGCAAGGTGCCCACCGCCCACCAGCCCAGGAAGTTCTGGAGGGGCGCCCCAGCCCACAGTGGGCGCGCATCCGTCCACGTCCAGTACCCGCGTGAAGTCATCAGGGGTTCCAGCCCAATGTCCCAGGCGACCAGCAGGAGACCCGCCAGCCAGGAACGCCCGCCGGCCAGCACGGTGGTCACGACGGTCAGGGCGAACCACCCCAGCGGCACCAGCAGCGGCACACCCGCCAGCGTGGGCGCGGGCGCACCGGCGTAAGAGTACCTGCCGAACGGCCACCCGCTCTGGCTGCCCAGAAATTCCACGCCCCAGCCCACGCCCACCCCCAGCACGGCCAGCAGGGCGGCCCGGCTCCAGCCTAAACGCGACGCCGCGAAGCTCAGCGCGGCCAGAAACAGGCTCACGGTGCTGAGCGTGCCCAGCAAGGGAAACCCGGCGGGCCACAGCGGCACCGGGATTTTCAGCAGCAGGTACAGTGCCGCGAACCCCAGCCAGGGGTTCAGGTAAGGCCTGGCCCGGCCCAGCCGCTCCAGCGACTGCGGGTGCGTGAACAGCAGCAGTCCGGTGACCACCAGCAGGTTGGTGACCAGGAAGAACAGCATCTCCTCCAGGGGCAGCGGCCCCACCTTCAGGCCCAGGGTGTAACGCTCAGAGATGTGCCAGATGCCCTGGTGAATGGCGTAAGCGTCGGTCAGCCACAGGTACACGGTGGGCAGCAGCACCGCCGCCCAGTAAAGCCGGGCGCGGCCCAGCACCAGGTCGCCGCCGAAGGCCCACTGCCCGGCCAGCACCGGCATGGCCCAGGCCAGGATCAGGCCCAGGTACAGCGTGCCCTCCTGGCGCAGGCAAAGCGCCCCCACAAAGGCCAGACCCATGAAAAAGGCCGCGCCGCCCCAGCGCACCAGGGCCGGGCGGGCTGCCACGTCGGGGGTGACGCCACTGCGCCGCAGCAGCCAGAACAGAAAGAGGCCGCCGATGATGGATTGCAGGATGAAAAAAGCGTACTCCTCGACAGGCACGTACCCGATGCGTGCCAGCACGCGCTCGGGCGGGTATGTCCAGACCTGCCGGAACACCAGATAGTTGTCCCAGGGGGTGGTGTACACGAAGGCCACCAGCGGCATCAGCCACAGCCCCGCCCGAACCCAGCTGTCACGCGGCGTGAAGGCCCCCGCCAGCGGCCCGCGCCGCCGCAGGGTCAGCCCGGCCAGCACCAGCAGCACCGGCACGATGAAGATCAGATGGTACTGAAAATAGGTCACGCCCACCTACCGCCAACCGCGCCGGGTCAGGTCACGAATCAGGACGCGCGCCGCGTTGCGGCCACTGGCCCCCATGATTCCGCCGCCCGGGTGGGTGCTGGCCCCGGTCAGGTACAGGCCCCGCACGCCGGGAAAGCGGTACTGGCTCGCGGCGGCCCAGGGCCGGAAGGCGAACATCTGGTCGAAGGTCATCTCGAGGTGCATCACGTTGCCGCGCGGCAGTTGCAGGTTCTGCTCCAGCCACAGCGGTGTCTGCACCAGTTCGCCCACGATCATCTCGCGGGTGCCGGGGGCGTAGTGCTCGAAGGCGTTCAGGATGTTCTCGCGGGCCTCGGCCTGGCGGGTTTCCCAGCTTCCTGAGGCCAGTTCGTAGGGGTAATACTGCGCCCACAGCCACAGCACCTCGCCGTGCGGGGGGGCCAGCGAGTCGTCCACCGCGCTGAAGGTCATGGCGACCAGCGGCGGGTCGCTGGTGGGCTGCCCGGCCAGGTACTCGCCGTACCCGCGCATGATCTGCTGCTCGTTTTTCACCAGCAGGCCCAGGCCCACGCGGCTCTCGGGGTCGTGGTGGTGGCGGTAGCGCACTTTCCCACTGAGCGCCAGGCGCAGGATCATGCCGAAGCCGTTGCCCACCCGCACCTCGCGCGCCTCGCGGGGCACGTACTCGCCGGGCAGGGCCGCCGCCGTGCGCAGAATGTGCGCCCCCGACACCACCGCGCGGGCGGTGTAGGTCTCACCGCCCACCAGCCGTACGCCCCGCGCCTGCCCCCCTTCGACCAGAATCTGCTGTACCGGGGCATTCACGAAAATTTCGCCGCCGTGCGCTTCGGTGGCCCGCGCCAGCGCCCGGGTCAGCGCGCCGCTGCCGCCCTTGGGCCGCGCCACGCCGCCCTTGTGGTACAGCGGGTGCCACAGCAGAAAAGGCGCGCTGAGGGGGTCACTGGGCGGCGGGCCGCTCTGGGCGGCCATCCACACCAGCGGGGCACGCACGCGCTCGTCGCTGAAGTACTCGGCGGCCACGTCCCCGTAAGGCCGCAGGATGCGCGTCAGTTGCCGCAGGGCGTTCTGGCCCTGACCGCTTTTCACGGCCATCTTGCCCATCTCCAGCGGGCCGGGCGCACTCATGAACAGTTCGGCCACCGTTTCAGCAAAGGGCGTCCAGTCATTTAAAAACCGCGCGTAGGCGTCGCCCTGGCCGGGAAATTTCGTTTCCAATTCCTGGATGGTGCGCGCCGCGTCGCGCCACACGAACCAGGGATCTTCGCCGTTCGAGCAGTGAAACAGCGGATCGAGTTCCAGGTAATGCAGGCCGTGGCGCGAGAGTTGCAACTCCTGCACCACCGGCGTCAGGCGAATCAGGATGTGGGCACTGCCGCCGTAATCGAAGCGGTAACCGGGCACCAGTTCTTCGGTGCTGACTGCCCCGCCGACCAGGTGACGCTGCTCGAACACGCCGACTTTCAGGCCCGCCTGCGCGGCGTAGGCAGCGGTGATCAGGGCGTTGTGCCCAGCCCCCATCACGATCACGTCGAAATCCGGCATGGCGCTCAGTCTGGCACGTCCCCGGCGCGGCGCTGCACGACCAGTGGCCCGCGCGGCCCGAGCGTTAAGCCTGGATGAGGGCGGGCATCCCCCCAGCGGGCTTGCAGGCGCGGCGCGGCGGCCAGCACCTCGCGCAGGATCAAGTTCGCCAGATGCAGGCCCAGGCAGGTGCGCTCGCCGCCACCGAAGGGCAGGTAGGCCCAGGCCGGCGGCGACTGCGCCCAGCGTCCGGGCCGGAATTCGCCCGCCTGCGGCCACAGGTGCGGGTCGCGTCCGCTCAGGTAAGGCGAGTACAGCGCCAGCGCGCCGCGCGGCAGCGTCACGCCCTGCCAGTGCAGGTCGGCGCCCAGGCGGCGGCTGCCCATCCAGCCGGGCGGATACAGGCGCAGCACCTCGCGGATCACCGCGTCGTGGTGCTCCGGCGTGTGCCAGCGCGGCTCCAGCGCCAGGTGCCACAGCGCGTAGGCCAGCGCGTGGGTGGTGGTGTCGTGCGCGGCGGCCAGGCTGACCTGCGTTTCCTCCAGGGCGCCGGGCAGGGCAAGCAGGGCACTCAGCAGGTCGCTGCGCGGCGCCAGGACGCGCTGGCGGGCCAGGCGCTGCACCTCCCGGCGCACCTGCCGGAACAGCAGCGGGCGCGGCAACATCGGCGCTGGAAAGGGACGACGCAGCGGGGCCAGGAAAGCGTGCAGCAGTTCAGGGTCAAACTCTCCGCTGAAGTACGCGGCGTTCAGCGCCCCCTGCACCACTCCGTCGGCCCAGGCCAGCGCGTCGAAAGGGCCCTGCGGCACGGCGGGGACACTGAGGCGCACGCGCAGGCGCAGCCCCTCCAGCTGCCGGGCACCGAAGGGCGGGTTCAGCAATTGTCGCCGCTCGCGGTGCCGCGGCGCGTCCGTCACGATGACGCCGCCAGCCAGGTAAGGAACCAGCGCCGAGAAGCTGCCGGCACTGCGGAAGGTGGGCAGGTCGCTCAGCAGGCGGCGGTTCCAGGCGGGGCTGAAGCCCACCACTGCCGGCACGCCCAGCCCCAGGGCGAACACGTCCTGCCCGGCGGCGCGCGCCAGTTCGGCTCCCTGCTCGATCAGGGCCAGGGGTTCCTGGGCCCACGCCAGCAGGTGGCCCACGTGCCGGTCGGCCGGGGGGGAAGGCAGGGTATTCAGGGCAGCGGGCACTCCGGTATTCTGCCGCCTTTGGCGCTCCGGCCGCGGCCATACAATCCTCAGGCCTGACCTGTTACCCTCCCGGAGGCAGGCCCGTGGCGCCGGCTCCGTAGGCAAGGCCGTGCCGAAACGCGCAAACCCGAGTACCTTGGGGAGAACTGACTGCGGGCAGCCTGTCCGCCTCCCCCCGCGCCCCAAAAGGAGAAATGAACATGACCAATGCCGTCAAAGCAAGTGACCTGAAAGACAACGATGTGGTGATTGTTTCCGCCGTGCGTACGCCCATTGGCGCGATTCGCGGGAGCCTGTCGACGGTACGCCCGGACGACCTGGCCGGAATGATCATCAAGGAAGCCGTGGCCCGCGCCGGCGTCCCCGCCGAGCAGATCGAGGAAGTCATTTTCGGCTGCGCGAACCAGGCCGGCGAGGACAACCGCAACGTGGCCCGCATGGCCGGCATTCTGGCAGGCCTGCCGGACAGCGTGGCGGGGGTGACGCTGAACCGCCTGTGCGCTTCGGGGTTGTCGGCGGTGAACTCGGCGGCCCGCGCCATCAGGAACGGTGACGGGGATATTTACGTGGCGGGCGGCGTGGAGAGCATGACCCGCGCCCCGCTGAGCATGGCCAAGGGCGCGGGGGCCTTTCAGAACGGCAACGTGACCGTTTACGACACGACGCTGGGCTGGCGTTACCCGAACCCCGCCATGGAGGAGAAATTCCCGCTGGAGGCGATGGGAGAAACGGCCGAGAACATCGTGGAACGCAGCCGCGAGGGCGCCTACGCGGGCGGCGAGATCACCCGTGAGCAACAGGACACCTTTGCCCTGGAGTCCCAGCGCCGTACGGTGCAGGCCATCAACGACGGGAAATTCAAGGCGCAGATCATGCCGGTGGAAGTGAAGGGACGCAAGGGCGTGACGGTCTTCGACACCGACGAGCATCCGCGCATGAAAAAGAACGGCGACGTCTACGAGATCGCCACCGATACCGGAACGATGGCCGGACTGAAACCCGCGTTTCGCAAGGGGGGCAGTGTCACGGCCGGCAACGCCAGCGGCCTGAACGACGGCGCGGCGGCCCTGGTGCTGATGAGTGCCAAGAAAGCGCGTGAACTGAGCGTGAAGCCGCTGGCCCGCTGGGTGAGCGGCGCGGCGGCGGGCGTGGAGGCCCGCGTGATGGGCCTGGGCCCCATTCCGGCCACCCGCAAGGCGCTGGAACGCGCCGACCTCACGGTGGAAGACCTCAATCTGGTGGAACTGAACGAGGCCTTTGCCGCGCAGGCGCTGGCGTGCATCCGCGAACTGGGCCTGGATCAGGAGAAGGTGAACGTGAACGGCGGCGCGATCGCCCTGGGTCACCCGCTGGGCATGAGCGGCGCGCGCCTGATCGTGGCCCTGACCCACGAGCTGGAAGCCCGGCAGCAGCAGTACGGCCTGGCGACCCTGTGCGTGGGCGTCGGCCAGGGCGAGGCAGCCATCATCGAACGCGTCGAAGCGTAGTAAGGCTCTCCTCCGTCTGCCCCCAAATCTCGGCCCTAATGGTGCGAGGGCTGGGGGCGTTTTCATCCCTCATTGCCCCCCTCAATTTCACCGCTCAATCAGCCCGAGGCCGTCGGGCGCGAAGCGCACGGGCCATAGGAACCGTCCCCGGACGTTCCGCACACCAAGCCCTCTGGCCTTAAGCCCCGTCCCAAAGCCAGCCACTGCAAACGGCAACGACCTGCCGAGTGCAGCGACACTCCCCCCTCCACCAGGTTGGAGGCAATGTTTTTGCGAGTCTGGCGTCAACGCGCAGGCCGCCCCGCGCGGCGAAGATATGTCCCCGGTGGGAATAGGGGGCTGGGGGGGTTGGGGAAGCACGCATCTCAATAGCCTCTCCCCCGCCTTTACTCGCCCAGAACCCGCCTCAAGGCCCCCACACTCAGTTCCTTGCTCGGGGCGTCAAGCGCAATTTCGCCCTGGCGCAGAGCCACCACGCGCTGCGACAGGTGCAGGGCTTCTTCCAGCTGGTGCGTGACGAACACCACCGTAATTTTCTGATCCCACCAGATGGCCATGAGTTCGTCGGCCAGGGTGGTGCGGGTGGCGTGGTCGAGGGCGCTGAAGGGTTCATCGAGCAGCAGCAGGCCAGGTTTGACGGCCAGCGCGCGGGCGATACTGATGCGCTGGCGCTGCCCGCCCGACAGTTCGTGGGGCCGGCGGGCCTCGTAGCCGGGCAGGCCGACAAGTTTCAGGGCCTCGGCCACCCGCTGGAGGCGCTCGGGGCGGCCCAGTTTGCCCAGCCCAAAGGCGACGTTGCCGCCCACCGTCAGCCAGGGAAACAGGGCGCTTTCCTGCTGCACCAGCGTGAGGGCCGGATGGGGGCCACGCACGGGTTGCCCACCCAACCGAATATCACCCTGTTGCGGGTGCAGGAAACCGGAAAGCAGTGACAGCAGGGTGCTTTTGCCGCTACCCGAAGGGCCGACCACCGTGATGAACTCGCCGGGCTTGACGTGCAGATCGAGGGGGCCGATGCCCGCGCCGCTGCGGCCGTAGCGGTAGGTGACGCCGGAGAGGTCGAGGCTGGCCCCGGCGACGGGTCTGGCGTTGGTCACGGCTGAACCGTCAGGCGGGACGGGTTCAGCGGGCCTGTTCGGCGCAGGGTGGCCGGCCGTGGGGTCGGCTGGCCTGGGACGGGGGGGCGCCACAGTGTCGCGCGGCATCGAGTCGCGCAGGGAGTCCGAGGACGTGTTCATGTGTGGCTCTCCAGGCCGTAATTCCGGCGGACGTTGCCTTCCAGCACGCGCAGCAGGGCATCGAACAGCCCGCCGATCAGGCCGATGATCAGGATGGTCGCCAGCACCAGGGCGACGTTCGCGGTGTTGCGGCCCACCTCCAGCTGCTCGCCCAGGCTCTTGGCCCCAGCAATCAGCAGTTCACCGCCCACCAGCGCGCGCCAGGCAAAACTCCAGGCGGTGCGCAGGCCCGTCAGAACGTTGGGCAGGGCCGCGGGCAGCAGCACACGCAGCATCAGTGCCAGCCCACTGGCCCCCAGGGTGCGGCCGGCGACGCGCAGGGTGGGCGGAACGTTCAGCAGGGCGCCGGAAACGGCCAGCGCCACGGGAATGAAGCCTTCCAGAATCACCACGAACAGCACTGCCCGCTCGTTGAGGCCCAGGAACAGAATGGCGAACGGCACGAAGGCGATGCTGGGCACGCTCTGGAGTCCGGTCAGGTACGCGCCCAGTGTGGCCCGCAGCGGCAGCCAGGCGCCCATCAGCAGGCCCACCACACCCCCCAGCAGCACGGCGGCCACATACCCGGTCAGCACGCGCCGCAGACTTCCGGCAATGGCGGCCAGCAGTTTGCCGTCCTGCGGCCCGCTGCCCCACAGGCCGTACTGGATTTCGGTCCACACGGCCCTGGGGCTGGGAAACACATAGGGCGGATAGAGTTTCAGCAAGTCGGTGACCAGCCACCAGATGCCCACGAGCAGCAGCAGGCCCACCAGTTGCCAGCTCAGGACGCGCCAGCGTGAGGGAGTGCTGCGGGCGGGCCGGGTCATGTCGGGTTGTTGTGGCAGGGTCGTCATAGGGGGTTCACTTGCGAAGGAATGGGGTCAGGTCCGGGACACTGCGGGCATATCCGGCTTCGACGTTCAGCGCGGCGTATTCCTTCAGGGCCTCCAGGTCGAGGGCGGTGGTAAAGCGCGTGCGGGAAAAGGCGCGTTGCAGCACGCGCGAGTCCAGCTTCTCGCCGGTCAGTTTGGCGAGCTGGGCGTTTACGGCAGTCTGCGCGGCGGCGGGCGACTTGGTCAGGAACGCCACAGCCTCGTTGTGAGCTTTCAGGAAGGCCGTGACCAGCGCGGGGTTGGCCTGCGCAAACTTCGTGTTCACGATCAGAATGGTGGTGGGGTACTTCCCTTCGCGCCACACCGTCTTTTCGGTACCCACGACCTTGTGGCCCTGGGCTTCGAGGGCCGCGCCCCAGGGTTCAGGCACCAGGGCCGCGTCGGCGCGTTTCCCGGCAAAGGCCGCCACGATGTCGGCGGGTGGAATGGGCACGATGGTGACGTTGCCACCATCTTTTCTGTCCCGCAGGCTGTTGTCTTTCAGGATGTGCCGCAGGCTGATGTCCTGCGTGTTGCCCAGGCTGGGCACCGCCACGACCTTCCCGGCCATGTCCTTGTAGGGCTTGATGCCGCTGTCCTTGCGGGCGACCAGCACCGCGCCGGCCTCGGCGGTGCCGGCCAGGAACTGCACGGGCATTCCGCGCGTGGCGGCGCTGATGGCCGGGCCGGGGCCGATGTAAGCAATATCGATCTGGCCGGCGGCGAAGGCTTCATTCAGGGTGGTGCCGGACACGAACTGCCGGGCGTCCAGCTTGGCGTTGCCCAGCGCCTTCTGAAAAGTGCCGCGTTCCAGGCCAATCAGGGCAGGCGCGTGTGTCAGGTTCGGAAAAAATCCCAGTCGCACGGTCGTCGCGGACTGGGCCTGCGCAGCGGGTGCGAGGGTCAGGGCAAAAGTCAGGAGCAAAGAAGATCGGCGCAGCGTGGCAGTGCAGGTCATGGTCTCCTCTGTGTACTTCGGGGTACTTCGGGTTCAGGGAAAGGGCGGGTTGAGCGGGATGGTGTATCGTGCGGTGTCTGGATATGAGAGAGATGAAAGGACGCCCAGCAGGGGCGCATCCGTTCAGGAAGAAGGTCTTATTTTGCCAGCGAGCGCACCAGGCTCAGGTCGACGAGCTTGCCCAGATCGGGCACGTCGCGCGCGAAGCCGGCTTCCCTGTTCAGTTGCGCGTACTCGGCCAGGGTTTTCAGATTGATGTCCCAGGTAACCCTGGTACGCGACAGGGCCTTGAACAGTTCGGCGGTGTTGGGGCGCTTGCCGGTAAAGGCGTAAATCTGCTCGGCAATGGCTTTCTGCGCGCCGGCGTTGCTGCCTTTGATGTAAGCGATGGCGTTGAGGTGACCTTGCAGGAGTTTCTTAACCGTATCGGGGTTGGCCTGGGCAAACTTGGTGTTCACGACAAGGACGGTAGTGGTGTAATTCCCGCCCTCCCAGATGCCCTTCTCGTTCACGATCAGCTTCGCGCCCTGGCTTTCCATGACGGCGCCCCAGGGTTCCTGCACCAGGGCGGCGTCCACTTGTTTGCTGGCGAAGGCGGCGGGCATGTTGGCCGGATCGATGGGAACGATGCTGACGTTGCCGCCCTCGTCGCTGGCTTTCAGGCCATTCTGGTGCAGCAGGTGGCGCAGGCTGATGTCCTGGGTGCTGCCGCGAGTGGGCACGGCGACTTTCTTGCCTGCCAGTCCTTTCACATTGCGAATGCCGCTGTCCTTACGCCCCACCAGTACCGCGCCCGCGTTGGCGGCTCCGGCGTAAATCTGAATGGGGACGCCGCGCATGAAGGCGTTCATGGCGGGGCCAGGGCCGACGTAAGCGGCGTCGATGGCCCCGGCGGCGAAGGCCTCGTTGATCTGCGAACCGTTGGCAAATTCCTTGACGGTCAGCCGGGTGCCGCCCAGTTCCTTCTGGATCAGGCCGCGTTGCACGCCCACCAGACCGGCGGCGTGGGTCACGTTGGGAAACACGCCCAGACGCAATTCTTTGGTTTGCTGGGCGTGGGCGGCGGGGCTGAGCAGGGCCGTCAGGGCCGCGAGGGTCAGGGGAAGACGCAACTTCATGGCCAGAGCATAACTCAAATAGTTGATAAGATGAGTAATCTACTAGACAAAAGGTGGGCTGTGTTTTTCTGCAGCTTCATAAGTGCGGCCGGTACCAGCGGCGAACGGCTACGTTGAGCGCGCCGCCCGCCGCCGGTCTCGATCTACCTGTGATCAGTCAGCTCTTTAAAAACCCTTCCCTAGCGCCAGCCCAGTGCCGGGGCCACGTGCTTCAGGATGCTTTCGATCAGGTGCGCGTTGTAGTCCACGCCCAGCTGGTTAGGAATGGTCAGGAGCAGGGTATCCGCTTCCGCAATGGCCTCATCCTGCCGGAGTTCCTCGATCAGCACGTCGGGTTCGGCGGCGTAACTGCGCCCGAACACGGCGCTGTAGCGGTCGATGTACCCGAACTGATCGCCGCCTTTCTGACGGCCGAAGTAGGCGTGATCCTGGTCGTTGACCAGCGCAAAAATACTGCGGCTGACCGAGGTGCGCGGCTCGTGCTGGTGCCCTGCTTCCTTCCAGGCGGCGCGGAAGGCCCGCAGCTGCTCGGCCTGCTGAATGTGAAAGGGCTGGCCCGTCTCGTCTTCCTTGAGGGTCGAGCTTTGCAGGTGCATGCCCTTCTGGGCCGCCCAGACCGCCGTGGCGTTGGACGCCGCACCCCACCAGATGCGCTCACGCAGGCCGGCCGAGTGGGGTTCCAGGCGCAACAGTCCCGGCGGGTTGGAGAACATGGGGCGCGGATTGGGCTGAGCAAAGCCCTTCCCTTCCAGCAGATTCAGAAAAACCTCGGTGTGCTGGCGGGCCATGTCAGCGTCACCCTGGCCCTCGGCGGGGGCATACCCGAAGTAACGCCAGCCGTCGACGACCTGTTCGGGTGAGCCGCGGCTGAGGCCGAGTTGCAGACGTCCACCCGAAATCAGGTCGGCGGCCCCGGCGTTCTCGACCATATAAAAGGGGTTCTCGTAGCGCATGTCGATGACCCCGGTGCCGATTTCAATGCGTTTCGTTCTGGCCCCGATGGCGGCCAGCAGGGGAAAGGGAGAGGCGAGCTGCTGGGCAAAGTGGTGAACCCGGAAGTAAGCGCCGTCTGCCCCCAGTTCCTCGGCGGCCACGGCCAGATCGATGGATTGCAGCAACACGTCGCTGGCCGAGCGGGTGCCCGAGTGCGGCGACGGGTTCCAGTGGCCGAAGGAGAGAAAACCGATCCGTTTCATGGCCCCAGCCTAACAATATTGGTTTAAAAAATCAACTGCTTTACTTTTTACCTCTCCTTCCAGTCGGGTGATATTGCCGGGAAGCAGCGATATCACCGCAATTGGGATCAGTTCAATGTCCGGCTGCCCTGGCCCAGCAGCGCTTCGGCCTTGCGGACGTACTCCTGTAAGGTGCCGTGCCAGTCGTCGCTTTCCGGGGTGTGCTCCAGCGCCTGCTGCGCGTGCGCGTAAGCCGCCGCCGGGTCACGAAACCCCTGCTGCGCCATGATGTCCGCCGCCATCTGATGCCCCGTTACCCAGTCGCGGGTGTCCGGCGCGGATTCGCGCACCACCCGCTCGTAGTGATCGAGCGCCTCGTCCAGGTGGTAGTAATCCATGGCAATGCTACCCAGCACCAGACTCGCGGGCACCACCGCGCCGCCAGCCAGGGCCTGCTCGGCCTCCAGCTGCGCCTCGGCCAGGCGGCCCAGGCGGTAGTCGCACTCGGCAATGTCGGCCAGGACTTCGGGCTGGTACGGGTAATCCGCTTCGCCCGCGGCCGCCTCCAGGCGTTCGCGCGCCTCCAGCGGGCGATCCAGGTCGAGCAGCGCCACGCCCAACTCGTGCTGGGCGTACGGACGGTCGGGTTCGGTGGCCAGCGCCAGCGACTCCTCGAAGGCGCGCAGGGCTTCCTCGGGGCGGCCCAGGTGACTGAACACCTGCCCGCGCACCAGCGCCACGCCGTAACTCATGTCGCCGTGGTGGCGTTCCAGGCGGGCCGCCTCCTCGATTTCCCGCAGGGCGTCTTCCGGGTTGCCCTGTTGCAGCAGCGCCTGCGCGTTCAGGTAATGCCAGGTGGCCAGGTTCAGGCCCTCGTCCGGGTCGCGTCCGGTGTACTCGGGGCGGGCGGCGTTCAGGGCCTGGCGCACGGCGTCCAGTTGCCCCAGTTGCAGGAGCAGCGCCGCCTGTTCCTGCAGCATCACGGCGCGGTTGAGGCCACGGGCGTGGTGCGCCGCCTCGCCGTACAGGTGCGCGGCTTCCTGTGTCTGCCCGTTTGCCTCGTGCGAGTCCGCCTGCCACGACCGCAGGCGCCAGCGCAGGTGCTCGGGCACGTCGGTCACGGGCAGAAACACGTCCAGTGCCCCGCTGGCCTGCCCCGACAGCGCCAGGGCCCCCAGCGCGTGATACCGGGCCAGCGGCGGGGCCTCCTCGGTGAGCAGGTCAGCCGGAACCGACACGATGCCCGTCGTGCGGGCCTGAAGCTCGGCGTGCAGGGCCAGGTACAGCGGATCGGCGGCGAGGCTGGCGTCCAGGCCCCGCGCCGCCGCCAGGGAACGCTGCATGTCGGTCACGCCTGCCTCGCCGTACAGGGCGTGCAAACTCGCCTGGTACAGCGCCAGGCGGGCGCGGGTGCGCGGGTCGGCTTCACGCATCGCGGCATCCAGAATGCCGAAAGCCGCGTCGTAATCGTCACCGGCCAGCGCCTCACTCACTTGCTGCCAGGTGGTGTCCACATCAATCATTACCGCCCAGCATACCGGGTTTCCGGTTCACCCCGTCGGGGGTTCAGCCGTTCAGGATGTCCAGCAGATGCGCGTGCAACTGGGTGTTGCTCGCCACGATCATCTCGCCGTGCGGCGTGGGGGTGCCGTGCGCGTCGGTGACGTGGCCCCCGGCTTCCTGCACGATCAACGCCCCGGCGGCCACGTCCCAGCGTTTGACGCCCAGTTCCCAGTAAGCGTCCATGCGGCCGCACGCCACATTGCACAGGTCGAGGGCAGCCGCCCCCGGCCGCCGCACCGGCACACCCAGCCGCAGCAGATTCACGACGTGCGCGAGGTTCCGCTCGCCGGTCAGGTCGTAAGGAAACCCGGTACTGACGAGCGCAGGCGTGGTCAGGCTGGGCGTGCCGCTCACGCGGATGGGCTGCCCGTTCAGGAACGCCCCGCCGCCCCACGTGGCCGTGAACAGTTCGTCGCGCGTGGGGTCGAATACCGCCGCCACCATGCTTTCTTCCCGGAACTCCAGGGCAACGGACGCGCAGAAGACCGGGAACCCGTGTGCGTAATTCACGGTGCCGTCCAGCGGATCGACCACCCAGCGGTAATCGCCCGCGCCCTGCTGCCCGCCCTCCTCGCCCAGCACCGCATGAGACGGAAAAGCGGCGGCAATCACCTCACGGATGGCGCGTTCGGCCAGTCCGTCCACTTCGGTCACCAGGTCGGAGTGGGTGCTTTTAGACGTGACCTGATGCACGCGCCCCAGGTGCTCCAGGTGAATGGCCCCCGCCCGCCGCGCTGCCTGCACCGCCACCTGCAAGGCCTGATCAGGCAGTCCACCCGTGAGGGAAAACGTCATGCGGCCAGTGTAAGGCGCCTTAACGCCGCAGCGTGCGCGGGTCGAGGAGGTGCAGGCGTCCCAGGCCACGCGTGGCCTCGTTGAAGGTGTAGTTGCTGTCGCCGTCGTCGCCGGTGCCTGTCAGGTGTTGCAGGGTCAGGCTGAACGTGCTCAGTTCCTGCCGGGTAGGGGGCGCAGAAGAGACAAGGACGGCCAGCAGGCGGAAGGTTTTGGGGGAGTGGGCAAAATCGGGTTGGCGTGGGCCATATTTCGACTGAACCGCCTGAATGTTCAGCGAGTGCAGGCGGTTCGCCTGGAATATTCCGGCGCTTCGGTTCACCCATGCTCCCGCGTAAGCGCACTGGAAAGGCTTCACGGCCTGCGCAGGCAGCAGGCCCATCAGGTACAGCTCGAAATCACTGTAAGGGACGCTGTTCCCGCCATTCGCCGCCGTACCGAAAGATGCGCCACGCAGGTTCCGTGCCTGGTACAGCTCCGGGCCGATTTTGCGCAGGGTGCGCGAGTCGAACCCGCCCAGTTGACTGCCTGCCCCACAAAACCCGAAGTGACCCGGCTCCGCCGTGGGCAGCAGGTCATTGCCCCAGCCGTGCGCGAATTCGTGAATAAAAGGGATCTTCCAGAACGGGAAGGTGTTCGGGAAATACAGCAGGCCCTGAAGGCGCCGGGTGCCGCCAAAATTCTTCCCGGCATTGAAGGTCGGCACACCGATGCCCTTCACGTCGTTCTTCACGCGCAGGTGATAGCCCTTCACCGGCGTGGATTCGGGTACGCTGCGGCGGTTGGCGGACACCACCATGAAATCCGCCTCGTCTCGGAACTCACGGTAAATCGCCTGGGCCAGCTTCTGCATGGCGGGCGTGCGGCGCGGCCCTTCCAGTTCAGACGGATCGACACCCCGCGCCACGATGAACGGCGCCCCGGCAGGCACGGACAGCGTGGGCTGAGCCAGCGCCCCACCACCAAGCAGCGAAACCGCCAGCGGAAAAACCCGGATCACCGGGCCATGATGCCGCCCGGACGATGAACTTCGGTGAGCTGTCCTTTCCACTTGCCTGGGTTTCCCCATTAAATGGGTTTCCCGATTAAAAATGGGCCGGAGTTTTCTCCGACCCGCTTGCTGTGGTTCACTTGCTGCGAACCGCTTTACCGTTCGCCGCGCAGGTCGGTGACGCGCTTCAGCTTGCCGCCCTCGCTGCGGGGCAGGCTGCCGGGAACGTGCAGTTCCACGTTGACGCTGACACCCACCTGGGCCTTCACGCAACGCTGGATTTCTTTTTTCAGCGCGGCGGATTCGCTTTCGGTCTCCACCTGAAAGGTCAGGTCGTCCATCAGGCCGGTGCGGGTCAGGATCACGTGGTAGTGCGGACTGACCTGGCCCATGCCCAGCAGCACCGCCTCCAGCTGCGTGGGGTACACGTTCACGCCGCGCAGGATGATCAGGTCGTCGCTGCGGCCCCGGATTTGATCCATGCGGCGCATGCTGCGCCCGGTGCTGTTCTCCTCGGGAATCAGGCGCGTGATGTCGCCGGTCCAGTAACGCAAAATGGGCATGGCGGTGCGGGTCATGCTGCTCAAGACCAGTACGCCGTACTCGCCGTCCGGCAGCACCTCGCCCGTTTCCGGGTCGACGATTTCCGGGTAGAAGTGGTCTTCCCACAGGTAACTGCCGTACTGCTCCTGCGCGTCCTCGTTGCTGACGCCGGGGCCGATGACTTCCGAGAGGCCATAGATGTTGGTGGCTTTCAGGCCCAGTTTTTCCTCGATTTCCACGCGGGCCTTGTTAGACCAGGGTTCCGCGCCCAGCACCGCATATTTCAGGCTGATGTCGCCGGGTTTCATGCCGCTTTTCCTGAGGGCCTCGGCCAGCACTAATGCGTAACTGGGCGTGCAGGCGATGATTTCCGGTTCCAGATCCTGAATGAGTTGTACCTGCTTGTCGGTGCCGCCGCCCGAGACCGGGATGGTACACAGGCCCAGGCGTTGCCCGCCGCCGTCGGTGCCCAGCCCGCCGGTAAAGAGGCCGTACCCGTAAGCGTTGTGAAAGACCATGCCGGGCCGCCCGCCGGCGGCGTACAGGCTGCGGGCCACCACCTCGCGGAACACGTTCAGGTCGTTCTCGTCGTAGGCGACCACGGTGGGTTTGCCGGTGGTGCCGCTGCTGGCGTGAATGCGGCGAATGTTCTCCGGGGCGGTGGCGCACAGCTTGGTGGGGTAATTGTCGCGCAGGTCGGTCTTGCGCGTGAAGGGAAAGGCTTTCAGGTCATCCAGGGTTTTCAGGTCGCCAGGTTTCAGGCCCAGTTCAGCGAATTTTCGCTGGTAAAAAGGCACGTTCTCGAACTGGCGGGCCACCATGGCCTGAAGGTGACGCAGTTGATGTTCGCGCAGTTGCGCGACTGGCATGGCTTCACGGTCGGGTTGAAACAAGAAAGAACACCTCCGGTGCAAAGGCCACGGCTGAAACGGGGCAGCGGGCCGGCGCGAATGGGCTGAGATCGTTTCCCAGTGTACGCCCTAACAAACGTTTGGTAGCCAACCTGCATAGCCGGGAAGCGGGCCTGCAGCACAGAGAAATGGCCCCGGATTGAATCACTTCGTAGGCGATTCAATCCGAGCGGAGCGAGTGTGAGCAGTGTGGGTTCCGAGCGTGGATTTGACCTACCGGCGCTTTCCTGGTGGGTCAACGAAACAGACGGAATCCGTACAAAACCCCCACCAGCGTGGGTGGGGGTTTCGGCAAGTCGTCAGGGGTGGCTCTGGCTTTACTTCAGGAGTTTCCAGTCGCCGTTCACGACCTGCACCATCACGCGGCTGCGGGCGTCCAGGCCCAGGTGATCCGTACTGCTGAAGTTGAAGATGCCGTGTGTGCCGATCACGTTCTTCGTGCCCTCGATGGCGTCACGCAGGGCGCTGCGGAATTCGGCCGTGCCGGGCTTGGCCTTCTTGAGGGCGGCGGGAATGGCTTTTTTCAGGATCAGGCTGGCGTCCCACATGTGCCCGCCGAAGCCCGACACGGTGCCTTTGCCGTACTTGGCCTCGTACGAGTTCATGTAGTCCAGGCCGACCTTACGGGTGGGGTTGGTGGCGGGCAACTGGTCGGCGACCAGCACCGGGCCGACCGGCAGGATCGCGCCTTCCACGTCCTTGCCGCCCACGCGCAGGAAGTCGGCGTTGGCCACACCGTGGGTCTGGTAAACCTTGCCCTTGTAGCCGCGGTCGTTCAGGGTCTTCTGCGGCAGCACTGCCGGCACGCCGGAGGCGCCGATCAGCACCGCGTCGGGCTTGGCGGCGACCAGCTTCAGCGCCTGGCCGGTCACACTGGAGTCGCTGCGCCCGTAGCGTTCGTTGACCATGATGCGGATGTTCTTCTGGTCGGCGTACTTCTTGATCTCGTTGTACCAGCCTTCGCCGTAAGCGTCGTTAAAGCCGATGTAGCCCAGGGTTTTTACGCCGTTTTTGGCCATGTGGTCGATGATGGCGGCGGCCATGATGGCGTCGGTCTGCGGGGTCTTGAAGACCCAGGTTTTCTTGGCGTCCACCGGCTTGATGATGCCCTCCGAGGCGGCCAGCGAGATCATGGGCGTTTTGCTTTCGGCGGCCACGTCGATCATGGCCAGTGAAGCGGGCGTGGTGGTGGTGCCCAGGATCAGGTCGACCTTGCTGTCCTGAATGAGTTTGCGGGTGTTGGTGACGGCGGTGGTGGTGTCCGAGGCGTCGTCCAGGATGATGTAAGTGATCTTCTGGCCGCCGATGGTCTGGGGCAGCAGCGCCACGGTGTTTTTCTCGGGAATGCCCAGGCTGGCGGCGGGGCCGGTGCTGGACACGACCACCCCGATGCGCACTTCGGCGTGGGCGAGGGTAGCCAGGGCAAGGGCAGCGGTCATGATTACGCGGGTTTTCAACATGAAAGACCTCCAGTCTCGGGCAGAGACAAATGGGACGTTAAGGTTGGATGAATGGTAGCAAACTCCACCTAACAGGTGTTAGGTCAAATATCACAAGTGCAGACATCCAGGGGCCAAACATCGGCCCATCAGACCTCAAGGCTGGGAGAAGATCTGTGACCGGCCACAGGCGGTGCGCTACACTACTGCCCAGACCCACAACCCATCCCATTGCCAGAGTGCCCACAACGGGCGCGGCCTGCGCCCTCATCTTACGCTTCACGCAACGGAGGACCCCCTGTGACCCCAGCCAACCGTTACTGGCCGCCCCAGAAGCCCAGATCGCTGGTCATTCCGCAGACCGGCCTGATGCACAACCTGACCGTCAGCGCCGAACGTTACCCCCTGAAAACTGCCGTGTGGTTTTACGGCCGCAGCCTGACGTACCGGGAGTTGCGTGAGCAGGCCGGGCGGCTGGCCGGGCACCTGGCCGCGCAGGGCGTCAAGAAAGGCGACCGGGTGGCAGTGTGGCTGCAAAACAGCCCCGCCTGGGTGGTGGCCGCGCACGCCTGCTGGCACCTGGGCGCGGTGGTCGTGCCGCTGGCCCCCATGTTGCAGGCCCGCGAGTTCGGCTTTTTTCTTCAGGACGCCGGGGTGCGCGTCGGCATCGTGGGCGCGGAGCTGTACGAGAAAGCCAAGCAGGGCGGCCTGGGCCACACCGTCGCGGCCAACGTGATGCTGGGCACCGACTTTGAAACCGCCGGCATTCCGCTGCCCGACGGCCTGAATGTGACCCCCACCCTGCAAGCCGGGGACGTGACGCTGGAAGAGGCCCTGCAACACCAGCCCGCGCCGCCAGCGGACGTCTCGGGGGACGACCTGTGCGTCATGCCGTACACCAGCGGCACCACCGGCCTGCCCAAGGGCTGCGTGCACACGCACGGCAGCGTGCAGGCCAACGTGTTCGGCTCGAACGTGTGGGTGAACGGCACGCCCGAGGACGTGTTCCTGGCCGCGCTGCCCTTCTTTCACGTGACAGGTTTCGTGAACAGCCTGCTCTCGCCGCTGGCCGCCGGGGGCAAGATCGTGATCCTGGCCCGCTGGGACAGGGACGCCGCCCGCAAGCTGGTCAGGGAGCACGGCGCGACCGTGTGGACGAACACACCCACCATGATCATCGACCTGATGAGTTCCCCGACCTTCAACCCGGACGACCTGAAAACCCTGCGGCGCGTCACCGGGGGTGGGGCCAGCCTGCCCGAAGCGGTCGGCAAGCGCCTGCTGGACACCACCGGCATCGAGTACATGGAGGGCTACGGCCTCTCGGAGACGATGGCGCAGTCGCACACCAACCCCGAAGGGCGCCAGAAATTCCAGTGCCTGGGCATCCCGCTGTTCAACGTGGACGCCCGCGTGGTCGATGTGGACACGCTGGAGGAAGTACAGCCAGGGCAGAGCGGCGAGATCGTCATTCACGGCCCGCAGGTCATGCAGGGTTACTGGAACCGGCCTGAGGACACCGCCAGGGCCTTCGTGACGCTGGACGGTAAGGCTTTTTTGCGCACGGGTGACCTGGGGTACATGGACGACGAGGGCTATTTCTTCTTCAGTGACCGCCTCAAGCGCATGGTGAACGTCTCGGGCATGAAGGTCTGGCCGGCGGAGGTCGAGAACAAGCTGCACGCACACCCCGCCGTGCAGGAGGCCTGCGTCATCAGCGTGCCCGACGAGCGCACCGGCGAACGCGCCCGCGCCCTGATTGTCCTGAAACCCGGCCACGCCGTGAGCGCCGAGGAGTTGCAGGACTGGGCACGCGGCGAGATGGCGCCCTACAAGGTGCCGCGCGAATACCAGTTCGTCGAGAGCCTGCCACGCAGCCCCACCGGCAAGGTCGCCTGGCGGCCCCTGCAGGACGCTGCCCGCGCCGCCATGTCGTAAGGCTATAGGCACCTGCGCCGGACGCGCGGCGTGTAGCATGAACGGCTGTGACCCCTCCTGTTTCCGTTCCCGTGACCCGCTTCGTGTCGGGCGCGGGAACCCGCGTTTACCGCATCACTGTTCCGGCCTTTCCGCACCTGAAAGTGCACGTGTTTCAGGTGGTGCAGGGGCTGCCCGCCGCGCCCAGTTACGCAGCGCTGGTGGACACCGGCAGCAGCGACCCAAACAGTCAGCAGGCCCTGCAGGCTGGCCTGACGCGCGTTCAGCAGGAATTCGGCGAGCGGGTGGACGGTGCCAGCCTGTCGCGGATCGTCATCACGCATGCCCACCCGGATCATGTGGCGGCGCTGCCCGCCCTGCGGCGCTACACGCCTGCCCCCGTCGCCGCGCACGAACTGGACGCCCCCCTGATCGAGCAGCCGGCGGTCTCCCGCGAGCGTCACCGGGCGATCATCGAGGAGTACCTGCGCTGGGCGGGCATTGAAGGGCCGTTCGCGGAGCGCCTGCGCAAACGCGCCGGGAACCTGATGCTGCCCCGTGGGGTGCCCGTGGATACTCTCCTGCAGGACGGGGACATGCTCGACGGCGTGATGCAGGTGATTCACACGCCCGGTCACGCGCCGGGGCAGGTGTGCCTGCGTGTGGACGATCTGCTGCTCAGCGCCGATCACCTGCTTCCGCTGAACTCGCCGCCGCTGATGTCCCAGAAACTGTATCCCGGCGGGGGCCTGCGCCGTTACCTGGCCTCCCTGGATAAGCTGGACGCCCTGGACGGCGTCACGCTGGCGCTGGGCAGCCACGATCAGGAGATGCACGCCTGGCGCGGCCGCATCCGCACCCTGCGCGAACGCTACGCGCAGAAGCTGGACGCCGCGCGCCAGGCCGCCCGTGAACCCCGCACGCTGGCCGACATCAACGCCCTGCTGAATCCGCGCATGAAAGAAATTCAGGCCGTGCTGCTGCTCGACCAGACCGCCGCGCTGATCGAATACCTGCTCGAAAGCGGCGAGCTGGCAGAAATTCCCACCCAGGGAGCCAGCCTGTTCCAGCTCAACTGATCAGGATTCCCGCCCCTCAGTGAGGGAAGCACGGGCAAGAGTTCAGCAGAGCGAACAGGAACAACCAGCGTCCGGACGTGAGCCCCCCGAGCCTCTGCCGCAGGCGAACAAAACAACCGGGGTGCTTATAAGTACGTCAGTACGTCATTATCAGGCCATGTCTCCCCTTTTGAGTGGCCTGGTCCCATGACCCGTGTTGCCCTGCTTCTGGCCATTTTGCTGCTGGTCATGCTGGGTTACCTGCGCATCATTCCACCGCGCACGGCCTTTCTGATTGCGGCGTTGTTCGGACTGGGAGCACTGCTGGCCTCCCTGATCGTCGGTGGGTTCTGACTGGAAACAGGCGCTGTTCCCGCCTTCAACCCCATGCTTTCCAACACTGCCGGCAGGCAACGAAAAACCCCCGCCAGGACGGCAGGGGTCGGAAATTTGAGGAAGGCTCAGACAGTCGCTTGCGGCATGGGCTGGGCCTGACCGCCGATCTTGGCGACAGCCTCGCGCACCACGTCGCCGGTAATGAGTTCCTGGCTGAGCAGGGCGTCGGCCACCTCGTGCATGGCCTGGCTGTACTCGGTGACAAGCTGCTTGGCACGGTCGTAGGCCTTGTTCAGGATGCGCTTGACGTCCTCGTCGACCAGTTGGCTGGTGTGCTCGCTGAACGCCTTGGGTTTGGCCATGTCCTCGCCCAGGAACACCGGGCCGCTGTCGGTGGTCAGGGCCATGTTCTTGAAGTTGTCGCCCATACCCCACTCCAGCACCATCTTGCGGGCGATGTTGGTGGCCTTGCGGAAGTCGTCGGCGGCGCCCGAAGTCACGTTGCCAGTGAAGACTTCCTCGGCGGCGCGGCCACCCAGAGACACCACCAGCTGGTTTTCCAGGCGCTCCTTGCTCATCAGCACCTGTTCTTCGGGCAGGTAGAAGGCGGCGCCCAGCGCCCGGCCACGCGGAATGATGCTGACCTTCTGGAGTTTGTCACTGCCGGGAATCACGGCAGCGGTCACGGCGTGGCCGGCCTCGTGGTAGGCGATGGCGCGTTTCTCGTCGGGGCTGACGGTCAGCGAGCCGTTCTCCAGGCCCAGCGTGATCTTGTCCAGGGCGCGGTAAAAGTCGCTCATGTCGATTTTCGTCTTGCCCAGGCGGGCAGCTTCCAGCGCGGCCTCGTTGGTGACGTTCTTCAGGTCGGCGCCGCTGAAATACGGGGTGCTGCGGGCAATTTCCTCGACGTCCACGCCGTCGGCCAGCGGCTTGTTGCGCAGGTGAACTTTCAGAATCGCCTCGCGCTCCTTGAGGTTCGGCAGGTCGATGGTGACCTGACGGTCGAAGCGGCCGGGGCGCAGCAGCGCCGGGTCGAGCACGTCGGGGCGGTTGGTGGCCGCCAGCACGATCACGTTGCTGCTCTTGTCGAAGCCGTCCATTTCGGAAAGGATCTGGTTGAGGGTCTGCTCGCGTTCGTCGTGCCCGCCACCGATGCCGGCGCCACGTTTGCGCCCGATGGAGTCGATCTCGTCGATGAACATGATGGCCGGCGCACTCTTGCGGGCGTCCTCGAACAGCGTGCGCACGCGGCTGGCGCCCACGCCCACGAACATCTCCATGAATTCACTGGCGCTGACGCTGAAGAAAGGCACGTCGGCCTCGCCAGCGATGGCGCGGGCCAGCAGCGTCTTGCCGGTGCCGGGAGGGCCGACCAGCAGCACACCCTTGGGAATTTCCGCGCCGATCTGGTGGTACTTGGCCGGGTTCTTCAGGAAGTCGACGACCTCGATCAGTTCCTTTTTGGCTTCCTCGTGGCCAGCCACATCGGTGAACTTGGTGGGCACACGGTTTTCCTTACCGTACTTCTTGGCGCGCGACTGGCCGAACTGCATCACACCGCTCTGACCGCCCTGGGCACGCATGAAGAAGAAGTACATCATGCCCATCAGGAGTAGCACCGGCAGGAAGGTGGCCAGCAGCGAGAGCCACTGGCTGGGGGCCTGAACCGGCAGCTGCACGCCATGCTCCTTGAGCAGCGGCAGCAGTTCGGCGTCCGGCAGGGCCGGGTTGCTGGGCAGGCGCACGTTGAATTTCGGCACGGGCTGGGCGTTGGCCCCCGTGCTCAGCACCTCGGGTTGCTTGAGGGTCACGGTGGCGTGGTCGCTGGTCATCACGACCTGCGCGACTTTGTCCTGCGCGACCAGATCCTTGAACTGGTTGTAATCGACGTTAGTGCGGCCCAGGTTGCCGGTGCTGGAGAACATCAGGAACAGCGCCAGCACGAACAGAACAATGAGCCATGGATTAGTGAACCGCCTCAACAGTGGGCCTCCGGGAGTGAGACTGAGAAAAAGGGCTGACAGGACGCCTTCCGCCCTGAGACTTGAGTGTATCAGACTCAAATATGTTTCAGGCAAGCACCGATGTCCCGGAGGTTGGCTAAGCCTTAACCCCGCCACCACCCCGGCCTCCCTCAACACCAAAGTGCCCGAGCTGACGCGCAGGTGAGAAATTTTGCTCTCCGCTGGGCCGCCGTTCACGCTTCTTATTTCTTAACTCACGAAGGTGGAGTGCAGATGAAGACCCCCTGTGCCGCCTTCCTGACCCTTTCTCTGCTCGCCGCGCCCGCCGCGCAGGCCCAGACCACTTCACCTTCCACCCCTGCGCCCGCCACCACCGCCCAGACCGTGACCATCGCCAGCGTGGAACTCAGAGGCTTCACGGTTTTCGACCCGGCGCAGATCAGGGCGGCGCTGGCCGAGCGGCTGGGCATCAAACCCGGCGCCAGCGTGAGTGTCCAGACGTTGGAAACCGGGCGGCAACTGCTGGCGCAGAGTTACCCGCAGCAGCACTCTTTGTTCACCCCCGAGGTCAAGTTGAGCCAGGCCGCCGGGCAAAACGGCACAGTGGTCACCTATACCGTGGACGAAAGCGCCGCCCTGAACCGCGTGGAGATCAGCGGCGTCAGGCTGGTCGGCCAGGACGTGGTGCGCCAGGCCTTCGGGCCGCTGCAGCAGGCCAGGCGCCTGACGCCCAGTGGCTACCAGGCCGCCCTGACGCAACTCGCGCAGGCGTACAGCCGGCGAGGTATAGTTTTCGACGCGCCGGGCGTGCAGGCCAGCCTGACCGCAGGCGTGCTGAAGGTCACGGTCAACGAGCCCTTCGTGCAGGCGGTCGAGACCGGTACCATCAAGACCAGTGCTGCGCCCACGCTGCAAACCCGCGCCGGGCAGCCCCTGCAACCTGCGCTGCTGAACGCGGACGCCCGCGCCCTCTCGAACGCCAGTGGCCGGGCGGTCAGCTGGCAGGCCGCGCCCGTGTCAGGAAGCCTGGGGCAGATGCGCGTCACCTTTTTTCACGCAGATGACGCCGCCAGTGACCGCGTGAGCCGCATCGTGGTGCAGGGCAACACCAGCGTGCCCACCGCCGACATCCTGAAGGTCCTTCGCACGCAGGTGGGCGACGTCGCCTCGGCGCAACTGGCGCAGCAGGACTACTTCGCCATTCAGAACCTGTACGACGAGCGCGGCCTGGCCCTGAGCGCCACCGAGGACAGCCTGGATTTCCAGGGCGGCGTCCTGACCTTCAGCCTGCACGAAGCCCGTATCGGCGCGTACCAGTTCAGCTGGGAAGGCGGGCAACCCCTGATCGACGAGAAGGTGCTGGCCCGGCAACTGCCCGCTGCGGGCCGCGCCTTTAACCGAGCCGAGTTGCAACGGGCGCTGTCGAGTGTGGACGGCTACGACAACTTCACGCTGGTCAGCCGCGACGCCCGTGCCCTCGACCCGCAGCACCCCGAGAACCTGACGGTGGTGCTGAACTTCGCGCCGCGCAAGCAAGGTATTCCGGTCGGGCTGGCTGCGGCCTACGACTCCCAGAACGGCCTGGGCGGCGAATTCACATACACCAGCAACAACGTGCTGCGCAGCGGCAATGCCTTTCGGGCTACCCTCGGGGCCAACGCCAATGACGTCGGGCAGCGCCTGAACGGCAGCGTCAACTACACTATTCCCTGGATCGACACGAATTTCCTGAACCTGGGCGGCAAACGCACCAGCCTCAGCGTGGGCGCGTGGAGCCAGGCCAGCGGCAACAACACCCTCAGCGTCAAGGGCAGTGACGGCCTGCCCACCGGCACCGACACCGGGCGGCAGTACACCACCCGCAACACCGGCGCGAGCCTGCAACTGAACCGCGAAATTACCCCACAACTGACGGGCAGCTTCGGCGTGCAGGTCAGCAAAACCAGCGTGTACCTGGAACCGTACAAGAGCGGCGACAGCAACGTCACGGACACCACTTACCAGAACGACGCGCAGGCGGGCGCGCAACTGCCGCTGGGCAACACCACCGCCCTGACCATCCTGGGCCTTCAGTACGACACCACCGACTCCGGCGTATACCCCAGCCAGGGCGTGCGCACGGGCGGCAGCGTGGGGTACGGCTTCGGCGTGCAAGGCGGCAGCGCGGCCAGTGCCCAGAGCCAGAGCCGCCTCTCGTGGGGCCAACTGGAGAGCGGGGCCAGCACCTACCTGGGCTTTGGGCGCAGCATGTCCGACGGCAGCAAGCAGACCGTGCTGGCCGCCCGCGTCAACGCCGGCACGCTGCTCGGCACGCCCGGCGAAAGCAACGTGTACCGCGTCGGGGCCAGCATGAACCCCGCCTACGAACTGCGCGGGCAGACCACCACGCAGGCCGGCACCAGTTATCTGACCGCCAGCACCGAACTGCGCCACAACTTCGGCGTGAAACTCGGAAACGTCGTGCAGGGCGTGTATGGCCTGGCCTTCGTAGACACCGGGGACGCCTGGCGGCAGGGCAGTGCGGCCAACCCCTTCAATCTGAACACCTCCTACGGCCTGGGCACGCAACTGAACACCAGTTTCGCCAACGTACAACTCAGTTACGGCTTTACCACCGTCGGCAGCAACAAATTCAGCCTGCGCCTCGGGAATTTCTGGTGAGGGGCGACACGGAAAAATATCGGCGCAAACGCCTGAAAATCAGCGCCTGATAAGCGTCCTGTTTGTTGCGTTCTCCCTCCGGCAGATCACCGGAGGGTGCACTTCACGTCCGGGACGCTTTTTGTTCCTTCTCCTTCCAGTCGGGTTGCCCAGTTCTTCCATAACTGAAGGGCCGGAATTCTTATGAACACCCGAGAGAAGGGCCTCCAATTCATACTGGAGGCCCTCCTTTTCACCGCTGCCGACTTCCGATCAATGCCGGAAGTGCCCCAGTTGCGGAACGTTGGGGTTCCACGCGGGGCGTTCGACCACCTCGCCGTACAGGTCGTACTCGTCGCTGTCCTCGATGCGGGCGCGGACGATGTCACCGATCTTGACCTGCCCGGCGAAGTCTCCGGCCGCGAGGTACACCTGCCCGTCGATGCCGGGGGCATCGCCCCTCGTGCGGCCAATCAGTTTGCTGCCGGGCAGGTCGCCGTCCTCGTCGTTGAACTCGTCGATGATGACCTCCATGACGCGCCCCACCTTCTCGGCCAGTTTCTCAGTGCTGATGCGCTGGGCCACTTCCATGAAGCGCGCCAGACGCTCCTGCTTGACTTCTTCCGGCACGGGGTTGGGCAGTTTGTTGGCGTCCGCTTCGTCCACGTCGCTGTAAGGGAAGGCCCCCACCCGGTCGAGGCGGGCATCTTCCAGGAATTGCAGCAGTTCCTGAAAGTCCTCATCGGTCTCGCCGGGAAACCCCACGATGAAGGTGCTGCGAATCACCAGTTGCGGGCAGATCTCGCGCCAGCGGCGAATGGTGTCGAGCTGCTTACCTGCCCCAGGGCGGCGCATGGCTTTCAGGATGGTGGGGCTGGCGTGCTGGAGGGGCACGTCCAGGTAAGGCAGGATTTTGCCCTGCGCCATCAGTTCCACGATTTTTTCCACATGCGGGTAAGGGTAGACGTAGTGCATGCGCACCCAAGCGCCCAGCTCGCCCAGTTTCACGGCCAGGTCGGTCAGGTGCGCCCGAACCTGCTCGCCCTGAAATTCAGACTCGCGGTAACGCACGTCCACGCCGTAGGCACTGGTGTCCTGCGAGATGATCATCAGTTCCTTGGTGCCGCCCGCCACCAGCCGGAAGGCCTCGTACAGCACCGCGCCCGCGTCGCGCGAGACCTGCCGGCCGCGCAATTTGGGAATGATGCAAAACGCGCAGGTGTGGTTGCAGCCCTCGGCAATTTTCACGTAGGCGTAGTGCCGGGGCGTGAGCTTCACGCTGGGCGCGAACACGTCCCCGTGAGCCACGTTTTCACGCTGGGGAACTTCCGGCTGTGGGCGCATGCCCGGCGCGGCCACCGGCAGGTTCCCGGTGAAGGCGTCCATCTCGATGGGCAGCAACTCGCGCACATGGCCCATCACTTCATCCACCGCCTCGCTGCCGGTAATGGCCGCGACTTTGGGGTGCCGCTCCATGATCTTCTCGGGCCGCTCGCCCAGGCAGCCGGTCACGATCACCTTGCCAGTGGCGTCCAGCGCCTCGCCGATGGCGCTCAGGGATTCCTCCACAGCGGGTGTAATAAACCCGCAGGTGTTCACGATCACGGCGTCCGCGTCCTCGTAACTGGGGGCGACCTCGTACCCCTCGACCCGCAGTTGCGTCAGGATGCGTTCGCTGTCCACCAGGGCTTTGGGGCAGCCCAGGCTGATAAAGCCCACTCTCTTCTGTTTCAGTTCGGTTGTCATGCTAGGAGCCTCCGCGCCACACCACGACCTGCGGGGCGCAAAACAACCAAGTGTACAGGCTCGGACGCCTTTTCACCATGCCCCGGTTACTCTTTCTTGTTACTCTTCGCCGGGTTACATCTCATGCAGCCGGCTTCACGTTGCAGAGGACACGCGAATAACCCTGAATATCTTTTGCTAAGCTTGGCGGAGTGGCTCAACGTCGACAGGGTGCAAGCAAAGTGAAGGAAAAGCCGGGAAGGGCCAGGCACGCTTCCCGGCGGCCCGCGGTCGCTGACGCGGCACCCACCCGGGGCGCAAGGCGGCAACCGTGAAGGCTCCCATTCATGTCCTGCTGGTAGAGGACAACCCGGCCGACGTGATGCTGACGCAGGTGGCCTTCGAGGAAGCGGCCTTTCCGCACGAGCTGCACTGCGCGCCGGACGGCGTGGAGGCGCTGGCTTTCCTGCGGCGCGAAGGGGAATACGCGAATGTCCCCATGCCGGACGTCATCCTGATGGACCTCAACATGCCGCGCCTGAGTGGCATGGAAACCCTGGACATCATCAAGGCCGACCCGCACCTGCGCCGCATTCCCGTGATCGTCCTGACGACCTCGCGCGCCGAGGAGGACATCTGGCGCAGCTACGACCTGCACGCCAACGCCTACATTCCCAAACCCGTGTCCATCAGCGAATTCGTGGAAGTCATCCGGAATTTCGAGCATTTCTGGGTGTCCACCGCCACCCTGCCGCCCCAGAAGGACAAGTAAGCGAACTTCCCGCTGCCCAACACATAGAGCATGGGACAGAAATTACGGCCTGCGGGGAACAGCACCCCAAATGCCTCCATTCTGCCCCATGCTCTCCTCGAATTCACTCACTTCGTTCGGACAACGAATGGCAGAAATACGCTGCCATTCTTATGTCAAATGCTTCAGTTATGGCCCCCTCGAATGGAGGGGGTTGAGTGTAGCCGGCCAGCCCTGTCGTTCCAGGCGTTGTCCGGCCCGGCGCGTGGCCTCACGGTAAACGCGGGTCAGCCCCGGCCCGCTGGCCTGCGCCAGGCGGGTGTCCAGGTCTTTTTCGCTCAGGCCCTCCAGCCCTGTGCGGCCCGGCGCGTCCAGCCCGGATTCGCCGCTGAAGATCCGCGCCAGGCCTTCTGCCAGCCAGCGCGGAAGATCCGGCGGCTGGGCCAGATGAAAGGCCTCGTGGCGCAGAGTATACGGGAGGAGTTGCTTGCCCCGCAGGGCCGCCAGACGCTGCGTGTAGAGTTTGCCCTTCAGGGTGATGGCCGCGATGTGCGGCGGAGACCCGGTCAGGGCCGCGAAATCGTTGGCACTGCGCGCGGCGGTCAGGGTGGCCGCAGGCAGGGTCAGGCCTTTTACTTTCAAGTCCTGCCCCGCCTTCTGCCACACCTGAAAAACCTGGGCCAGCTGCGCCCTGTCGGCCGGGTCGCGGTAGTTCACGGTCAGGCCCGCCCGCGTGACGGACTGGGCGCCCACTTCCAGCGACAGGCCCATCAGCAGCGACAGAACCATCAGCCACGGGGCCACCAGCCGCGGCAGCCCCCTCACGGCTTGACGGTGAAGGTGGCCGCCGGGCTGTAGCCCTGCACGTCCGGGCTGTACATCAGGAAGGCGTGCGTGGGCAGGGCGGTGAACGTACCAGGCGTCTGCACCCGCAGCAGATACGTCATTTTCCCCGTGCCATGCAAGGAAGCCGCGTACAGGTCGACGCGGTCATCGCGCAGGTCGCGCCCGGAGTACCAGTCGTCCCAGTCCCGCCAGGCGTACTCGTCGGGTTCCTCCAGGCCGGCGATCACCAGGCTGCGTTCGTCCATGGCTTTCGTGCCGGCGGGAATGGGGTCGCTGACCAGCAGGTAGCGGCTGAAGTCGTTTTTCGGGTCGACGGTCAGGGTCACCAGCACCAGGTCACCGACTTTCACGTCCTTCAGCGTGCCCCCCTGCATCAGGGGCGTGCGGGCGTAGGTGTACCGCTCGTTCTTCGCGTCCCATCTGGGGGTCAGTTTCTCGTAGCGGCGCGTGACCGCGATGCCGCGGTCGAGGCCGCCGAGCTGCGCCGGTTCGCGGGCGTACTTGACCTCGGCCGAGTAGATGGTCCCCGCCGGAGCACCGGAAAGCGTGAGCGTATGCTGACCCGCGCCCAGCGGCACGGCCAGTTCCAGGCTGGCGCTGCGGCCCTGCACCTGAAGCGGCCCGAGGTTCCGACCGTCGACCTGCACGGGCAACGCTCTGGGCGCACTCGCCTGGGCGCGCGGCAAGCTCAACGCGGCCACCACGACGCTGGCGGTGTCCTGCGTGCTGAGCCACTGCGGGCCACGCCGCTGCGTCAGGAGCCACTGGGACGCCGCGGGAATCAGCGTGCTCTGCGGTTCCAGCAGCGCCAGGGCCTCCAGCGCGGCGGCGGTGACCTGATTGCTGTTGTCGTCCCAGTAGTCGAACCACAGGTCACGCGCAGAACCTTCCCAGTGAACCAGACCATTCCCGGCGATACGCCTGGCTTTCAGACGTTGCAGCGTGGTTTTCGCGGCCGGCAACTGGCCCGCGAATTTCAGGGCCATGGCGGTATTGGCCAGCGAGTACGGCACCAGATCGGCGCGGCGCGAGAAGGCCAGCAATTCCGGCGTGTTCACGCGGCCCGCCTGGCTCAATGCGCGGTACGCCCGGGCGCGGTCAGCCGGCCTTTCCTGGCCGTTCTTCGCGTGGCGGCTCAGGTACTTCAGCGCCCTGTCCAGCATGGCGTTGTCCACCCTCGCGCCCACCGCTTTGGCGCGCAGCAGCCCTTCGGTGACGTAAGCGGTCATTTCCAGCGTGCTTTCGTCGAACTCCCAGAAGTTCCAGCCGCCGTCCTCGTGCTGGAATTTCGCCAGCCGGGCCAGACCCAGTTCGGTGTACTCGTTCAGCTTGCCGGCCTGGTCTGGCGGCAGGGTTCCGGCGCCCAGCGCCTGACGGGCCAGCAGCGCGGGCAGGAAGCGGCTCATGGTCTGCTCGGTGCAGCCGTACGGGTAGCCCAGCAGATACTCCAGCGCGGGCGTCACCGCCGATAACAGGGACGGCGTGGCCGACACGTTCAGTTTCACGGTGGCCGGATTGGTTCCGGCGGGTAGGGTGAAGGTCACGCTGGGCTGACGGGCACTGCCCACCAGCGTCTTCGTTTCCTCGTACCCGCGGGCCTTCACGGGCAGTGGGAGTTTCAGCGCGTCACTGCCGCCGTTCGTGCGGGCACTGAACATCACGTTTGCCAGCCCCACCTGCGGCGCCCCCACCGTCAGATCCTGCCGCACCCGCCCATTTGCCGCCAGCGTTAAGGCCGCGCCGGACGGGGTGAACACCGCGCCGTTCAGCGGAGACAACCCCTGCAAGGTGGCTTTCGCCGTGCCTGTCACGCTCTGCTTCAGGGTGTTGTTCACGATGCCGCCCAGGGTCACGCGGTCGCCGCGCACCAGGAAGGCGGGCAGGCTCAGGCGCGCGATCACGTCCTTGGTGACCAGGGCGCTGCCGGTGGCCTGACCGAAACGCGCTTCCCGCGTGTGGGCGCGGGCGGTGGCGATCCAGGTGGTCAGGTTGTCCGGGAATTTCACGTCCACCTGCGCCTGCCCACGGGCGTCCGTGACCAGTTTGGGTACCCAGATCAGGGTGTCTTTAAAGATTTCGCGCGGCGTCTCGTCGCTCTGGGCGGGTTCGGCCTCGGCTTTGCTCTGCGCGAAGGCCGCCGCGCTCATGGGCGCCAAGGGGGCCCTGGCCGTCGCCGAACCGAGCGGCTCGAAGTAAAAGTCGGCGCTGGCAGACGTTCCCACCTGGTTCTCGCGCTCCGCCGTGAACACCTGAAGCAGGGTCGGCGCGTTGTCGCGTTTCACGAGGTAAATGGCCTCGTCCACCACGCCCAGCGCCACCTCGGCGGGAACCCCCTGACCTCTGGCATTCCGCACCTGCACCTTGAATGTCCCGGCCTCACCGGGCTTGTAGCGGGGCCTGTCCGGCGTGACCTTCACCGTGAGGGCCGAATCCGGACGCGGAACGCGCACTCGCGCCTCGGCCCCGAAGCGGTCACCGTCACTGAACGCTGCGGCCCCCACGAAGATGTTCGGGCTCATGTCGGGCGTGACCTTGAAGCGGTACGTGAGCACGCCACCCTGGCCGCGCAGCACGGTGCTGGAGCGCAGGCGGTCGCCCTCCAGCGTGAGCAGCACCGGCTTGCCGGGGTGCGGGTTGGTGACCAGCACCGTGGCCGTATCGCCCGGCGCGTACTGCCGCCGATCGAGGCTGATGCCGATGTCGCGCGCCACCCAGTTCCAGTCCTCGTTGCCTGCCAGTACCCACAGGAAGTTGTCGCTGGTAGAGGTCCGGCCCTGCGCGTCCTGCACCCGCGCCCGCACCACGTAACCGCCCCCACGCGGCGTGACCAGTTTCGCCGTTCCCCGGCCCGCCGCGCTGGTGGTCACCGGCCGCCTGTCCATCACGGTTTCCTGCTCCACCCACTTGCCCGCCCGCTTCACCCAGTCCTGACGCACCAGTTCCAGCGTGACCCGCGCCGCCTGACCCTGCCCCTCCAGGTTGCGGGTGTCGAGCGAGACAGTGATGGGCTTCCCAGCGTCGTAAATGTACGAACCCGTCTGCGTTTCCACATTCACGGCCGCCGGGTAGGCGATCACCTGCGTCTGCGAACTGACGGGCTTGCGGGACTCGTCCTCGACTTCCGCCTCGATGCGGTAACGCACCGGTTGCCCTTCCCTGTCTTTCGCCAGCGGCAAGGTCAGCATAAACTCGCCGTTCGCGTCCAGCCGCGCCGTGTCCTGAATCACGAGGTCGGAGCCGTAATCCGCGCCCTCGTCCTCGCCGGGGGGCAGGGAGTCCAGGTCGAAGCCCGGCGGATAGTAGCGCGCCCGCGTCACGTTGTAGGTCACTTTCGCGCCGCCCGGCACACCGCCAAAGAGGTAACGGGCGCTGACCTTGACACTGACTTTCTCGCCCTGCACGGCATTCCGGCGCTGGGGCTCGACGGTCACGGCGTACTCGGGTTTCTGGTACTCCTCCACGCTGAAGGTGCCGCTCACGCCGCCGTACCCTTCGTCCTGCTCGCCGGGAGCGGTCAGGGCCACGCGGTAGTCGCCCAGCCGCGCCGAGAGCCGCAGGTCGAGGCCCGCCGAGACCGCGCCGTAAGCGTTCGTGGTGACCTTCTGGCGCAGCACCTCCTGACCGTCTGCGTCGGTGACGCGCAGCACGGCGGGGGTGTTCGCCACCGGCGCGAGGCTGCCGGGTTTGCGCAGCACGCCCTTGAACTCCACCCGGTGACCGGGACGGTAGATGGGCCGATCCGTGTACACGTGCCCCAGCCACTTCGGGGCGGCGTAACTGTTCCAGTTGGAACCCGACACCGCCCAGTCGTTGCCGCTCCGCGCCAGAAACACCTGTGCCTCCGTCAGGTTGCGCCCGGTTTTCCAGCGCCCATCCACCGTAACGCCCTTCGTCGCCTGCTCCAGGCCGCCTGCACGCAGCGCCCACACCTGCGCCTGACGTGGCTGGCCGGACTCGCGGTCGGCGGCGTACACCAGCGCACTCGACTGGTCACGCTTCACGATCAGGCCGAGACGGGACACCAGCACCACTCCACCACTTGGTCCACTGCGCACCAGGTAAACGCCACTCGGCAGGCGGCCCAGGTTCAGGCGCGAATTCACCGCGCGGTAAGACCCCACGACCTGTGTTTTCAAGCCGGGCGAAATCACGGGTTTGCTGGGGTTCGGCCCGCCCGACAGGAAAGCGGCCGGATCAAGCACCCGCTCCACGCGGAACAGCGTGCCTTTCGGGGCGGACACCTCGACGTTCACGCTGCGCCCGGTCATGAACTGACCGCCGTACACGCTCACGCCACTCTGGGCGCCCCCCAGACCCAGCAGCAACCCCGCCAGCAACACCCCGCCACCCCACCGTGCTTTCCCCATGCTTCCCTGCCTCCCGTGACTGGACGGCCTGCGCCAGTTCTCCCAAAGGTACAGGCAAACGATGAACAGTCCATCCCACTTTCTGCCGAGACAGCGGAGCTGAAGGCCGCCCACCGCTCAATGTCAAAAGGTTGTCCAGTACGGGGAAAAGAGAAACCTCGAATGGGACAACGAGCGCGCGCCGAAGAGCGAGGTGCGGGGATGTTACGGCCTGTTACTAAATGGCCGGATCAAAGGCAGAGAACAAGCGAAGGTTGTGGTTACGACGCCCTCTCTGCAAGTCCCCCAAGTGAGCGCTCCATCTTTCCCCAAAAAGAAGAGATGGAGAACAAAGCGGCGGGTCATTCGAACCCCAGGCGTCAAAGCTTTTCAACTCCTGAATTTGCCCTTGTTGACGTATTAGAGACGTTCAATGATCGTGGCCGTCGCCATGCCGTGACCGATGCACATGGTCTGGAGGCCCAGGGTGCCGCCTGTGGCTTCCAGCCCGGCCAGCATTTTTGCCATCAGGCCCGCGCCACTGGCGCCCAGCGGGTGGCCGTGCGCGATGGCTCCGCCCCACGGGTTCACTTTCGCCGGGTCGACGTTCAGTTCGTGCATCCATGACACCGCCACGCTGGCAAAGGCCTCGTTGACCTCGAACCAGTCGATGTCCCCGAGGCTCAGGCCGGCTTTCTCAAGGGCTTTTTGTGTGGCAGGAATGACGCCCGTGAGTTGCAGGGTCGGGTCACTGCCCACCACCACCCGCGCCCGGAGACGCGCACGGGGGCAGAGGCCGTCTGCAAGCGCGATTTCCCTGTTCCCCACCAGCACGGCCGCCGCGCCGTCACTGATCTGACTGGCGTTCCCGGCCGTGACCACGCCCGTTTCACGAAAAGGCGTCTTGAGGGTCGCCATTTTTGCCGGGTCGATGTGGCCGCGCACGCCCTCGTCGGCAGCGAGGGTAATGACGTTTCCATCGGCGTCGAGGCCAGAAATCGGGAGCAATTCCGTGTGTTTGCCCTGACTCTGTGCGGCGCGGCGGTGACTCTCGGCAGCGAAGGCGTCCAGTTCCTCCCGGCTTAATTTCCAGTGGTCGGCAATGCGTTCAGCACTCTCGCCCTGGTGAATCAGGTCTACCTTGCCCAGCAGTTCCGGGTTCAATCGCTCGAAGCCGCCGCCAATGTCGCTGAACATCTGCACGCGGGTCATGCTCTCGACGCCGCAGCCCACCGCATAGCTCATGTCGCCCGCCGCCACGCCCTGAGCCGCAAAATGGATTGCCTGCTGGCCACTGCCGCACATGCGGTTCAGGCTCACCCCAGGCACCTGAACGGGCCAGCCGGCCATCAGCACCGCCAGGCGGCCAATGTTCGCGCCCTGCTCTCCAGCCTGCGTCACCGCACCGGTGATCACGTCCTCGACTTGCGCCGGGTCAAAGCCCGCCCGTTCTACCAACCCGTTCAACACGAACGCCAGGAGTGCGTCCGGACGTGTTTCCCGCAGGGCACCGTTCCGTTTGCCGTAAGGGGTTCGCACCGCTTCCAGAATCACTGCTTCACTCATCCCTGATCTCCTTATTTTTCATCTGAGGGCTGCCTACTGGAGCGCTCGCGCAGTCAGCCTTTCAGGATTCTGTTCGCCGTGTAGCGCGGCAGGTTATAGACGTGTTGAACGCTCTGGGGCACCTTGAAGCCCGCCAGGCCAGCGCGGGCGTGGGCACGCGGTTCGGTCAGGCCCTGTTTCAAGACCACGACGTTTCAAAACCACAGCGGCGGTCCGGGCGAAAGGTGCTGCCCAGAGTGTCCAGCCGCGCCTTGTTCCGCCACGACTCCCCACGATGCGGCCCGCTCACCGGGGCGCCATCCGGATAGCGCCGTCCAGGCGAATGACCTCGCCGTTCAGCATGGTGTTCTGGAAGATGTGCCGCACCAGCGCAGCGTACTCGCCGGCCCGGCCCAGCCGGGAGGGAAAGGGCACCTGCCCCCCCAGCGAGTCCTGCACGTCCTGCGGCAGCCCGGCCAGCATGGGCGTCTCGAAAAGGCCCGGCGCAATGGTCATGACGCGAATGCCGCTGCGCGACAGGTCACGCGCGATAGGCAGGGTCAGGCCCACCACGCCGCCCTTGCTGGCCGCGTAGGCCGCCTGACCGATCTGACCGTCGAACGCGGCGACCGACGCGGTATTCACGATGACGCCCCGTTCACCTTCCTCGTCGGGGTCGTTGTCCAGCATGGCCTGCGCGGCCAGACGCGTGACGTTGAAAGTGCCGATCAGGTTCACGCGAATGACCTTCTCGAACTGATCGAGGGGATGTGGGCCACGTTTGCCGGCGGTAGAGGCCCCGATGGCGATGCCCGCGCAATTGACCGCGCCGTGAACCCGGCCGAATTTCGCTCTGGCAGCTTCAATGGCCTGCGAGACGTCCTGTTCACTCGCCACATCCACCAGCTGAAACAGTCCGCCCAGTTCCGCCGCCAGCGCCTCGCCCGCCGCCACGTTCAGATCGAGGATGACCGGGAAACCCCCCGCCTCCGCCACCATCCGTGCCGTGCCCGCTCCCAGGCCCGACGCCCCGCCGGAGACCAGCACCGCCTTCCCCTGAATCATCATGTTGAACCGAGTATAAAGGTTACCCGTCAGTGGATGCTGGAGATTGGAAAGACAGCCTCCGACCTGGCTTTTTGCCCCCTATTGCAGGATTTTCCAGCGGTACACACCCAGGAAGTTGGGGTTGCTGCTGACAGGATGGAAGGCTTTTTCCGGGTGTTTCATGAGGGTCTGGATGGACAGGAGCCGGACTTCGCCGCCTTCGCTGGGGCTGGCCCCGGTGTGGTACACGACCAGGCCGCCGCCCAGGTACACCATGCTGTGGTAGGCGCCCAGGCGCGGGCGGAAGAAGAACAGCAGGTCACCGCGCCGCGCCTCGTCGATGTTGCGGGTCACGCGCTGCGAAGAGTAATTGGCAAGGAACTGCGCACTGGTGCGGCCCACCAGTTTTCCCGCCGCCACGTCCCCCGCCTGATAGCTGCCCGGCGCAACCCGGAATACCGAACGGCTCAGGTACGGCAGCGGGTAAATCAGGTTCTGCACCGAGGGAAAACGCGGCGCAGGCAGGAATTTGAATTTTGCCTTCCACCCGGTGTCATGCTTCTCCAGGGCTTGAACGAAAGCGTAACGCAGCAGGCCGGCGCAATCCTGATCCTCGAGCTTCCAGTCGGGATTCAGGCCGTAATACTGACTTTCGGCCACCGCCGCGAACCACTCGCTGAACCGCGCCCGGTCTTCCCCACGCAACTCGGCGGCGTCCGGGTAACCGTCGCGGTCCATGTCCCGCGCCGGCCCATCGAAAGTGGAGGCCGCCACCCCCATTCCCAGCAAGGTGCAGGCGATCAAAGCAAGAGGACGCATGGTGTGATTATCCGCGCCGGAAGGCTGAAAGCGGTGAAGATTTCCCTGACTGCCGCGCCCACTCCTGACCACAGCACCCACCAGAGACACCGGGAAGTGAACGCCAGACCCAACCGAGCTTCAGGCGCTTTTTTTGCTTCGGCCCGCGCGCAGAACCTTTTCACTTTCCAGCAGCCTTTTCAGGGCCGCCTCGGAGCGAGTCAGGCCGTCCAGTTCGGCTTCCTGGCGGGCGGTGCGCGGTTCGTAGTCGTCCAGCACCTTGCCTTCCAGGTAACGGTCGAAAATGACCGGGCAGATGTAACTGCCGCGGGTCACGGCCGGCGTGTTGCCCAGGTCGTCCGCCACAAATTTCACGCACTCCACCAGCGTCTTACGGGCCTGCCGTTCGGTTTTGGGAGCGCCCTCCTGCGCCAGGAATTCGGCGGCCAGCAGCGTGCCGCCCCAGGTGCGGAAGTCCTTGGCGGTAAATGGCCCGATCACTTCCCGCAGGTAACTGTTCAGGGCCTGCGATTTCACGCGCTGGCGGTGGCCGTCGCCATCCAGGCTCTGGAACAGCCACGGGCCGGGCAATTCCAGCAGGCGCGTGATGTTGGTCGCCAGCGTGCGGTCCGTGGTGACCTTGTGCTGCGAGATGCCGTGCTTGCCCTTGAAGCGGAAAGTGACCGCGTTCCCGTCGACCTGCACGTGCCGCTGGCGCAGGGTGCTGAGGCCGTACGTCTTGTGCTGCTTCATGTAGATGTCGCTGCCCACCCGGAAGCGGGCCACATGCAGCAGCCGGGTCATCAGCGCCATGACCTTGCGCGGCGGCAGCCCGCCTGAGCGCAGGTCGGCGGTGGTCACGGCTTTCAGGGTGGGCAGCGCCCCGGCAAAGCGCGTCAGGCGCTGCCATTTCTTCAAGGCTCCAGCCTGCACGAAATCCGGGTGGTAGCGGTACTGCAACCGCCCCGCGCTGTCGCGCCCGAAGGCCTGCAATTCCATGTCGGGGTCAGGCGACACGAACACGTCCGAGTACCCCGGCGGCACCGCCAGTTTGGCGATGCGTTCCAGGCCGGCGCGGTCACGGTAACGGCGGCCACTGGGGTAGAAGTACTGGAAGTCCGCCGGGGTTTTTCCCTCGCGGCGCAGAAATTCTTCGGAGAGCAGTTCAGTGCGGGTGGGCATGTGGGCAACCTCGGGGCAGGAAGATGAAAGGCACAAACGCCGCATGCTAGAACGCCCACGCCCCACGCCCACCTGAGCGTGAAGAAATGGACAGGAAGGATGGAGTTAAGCCAGGGAAAGGGCCTGTCCGCCGACCATGACGCCCTGCACGTTCAGTTTTTCATCCAGCAGAACCAGGTCGGCCCGCAGCCCCCCACGCAGTTCGCCGCGGTCAGTCAGGCCGGTGGAGGCGGCGGGAACGGCACTGGCCATGCGGCTGGCCTGCGCGACCGTAAAGCCGGCCTGCACGGCATTCCGGAAGGCCACATCCATGGTCAGTACGCTTCCCGCCAGCGAACCGCTCTCCAGGTGGGCTTCACCGTTCTTTACGATGACGGCCTGCCCGCCCAGTTCGCTGAGGCCGTCGCCCATCCCGGCGGCCCGCATGGCGTCCGTGATCAGCAGCGTGCGGTCTGGCGCGGCGGCGCAGGCCAGCCTGAAGCTGGTGGGGTGTACGTGCACCAGATCCAGAATGACTTCCAGAAAAGTGTGCGGGTCGCTCATCAGGGCGGCGGGCACGCCGGGTTCACGGCCCTGAATGCCGCCCATGGCGTTGAACAGGTGCGTGGCGCAGGTGTGGCCCCCGGCCTGCTGAACGTGGTTCAGGAACCTGCTCACGGTGTTGGCGTCCGCGACGGTGTGACCGACGCCCACACGCACACCCGCCCTGGCAAAGGTCTCGGCCGCTTCAAAAGCGTGTTTCTGCTCCGGGGCGATGGTCAGGGCGCGAATCACGCCGAACGCCAGCACCTGCGCCACGCGCTCGGGGGTGGACAACACGGTGCAGGGCGGTTGCGCTCCCAGGCGCTGCGGGCTGATGAACGGCCCTTCCAGGTGTGCCCCGGCAATGTCGGCCCCACCCGGAACACCGCCCGCGTCCATCACCTCTTTTACAGCTTGCAGGGCGTTCAGAACATTTGGCCAGGGGTTGGTCATGGTGGTCGGCAGCAGCGTCGTGGTGCCGTGGCGCGCGTGTAGCCGCGCCAGGGTGTGCAGGCCCTCCACGCCGTCCATGGTGTCCCCGCCGCCCCCGCCGTGGACGTGCGTGTCGATGAACCCCGGCAGAATAAGCGGCCCACCGGAACGGTCATCCAGTTCTATTCGTGTGATGGTGCCCGTGAATTCCAGCTGTCCGCCGCGAACCGTGCCGTCCGGCAAGACCAGTTGCCCTTCCAGAATCTGCGCCATGCCCCACAGTCTGCGCCATAAAGGGCTGGGGCCGCCCACGTCGGAGCGGCCCTTTTTTCCACTTGTTTTTACGCCTTGTTACTCCGGCGCGACTTCCTGATGCTCGAAGGCCGATACCACCGGGCTGGACACCAGCGGTTTGAAGTCCGCGTCCTTCACGAATTCCCAGCGGCGCGTGCCGAGCAGGCCCAGCAGGAAACTGAACACGCCGATGGACAGCAGGCTCAGCATGAAGCGCGGGTACTGGCCCTCGTAAGCGCCGGTAATGGCGTGCCGCAGGGCATTCACGGCCTGCGTGACCGGCCCCCAGTTGTGAATGGTCTGAAACACCTGCGGGGCCAGCTCCACCGGGTAGCTGCCGCCCGACGCGGCCAGCTGCACCACCAGCAGAATCAGCGCGAACAGCCGGCCCGCCGCGCCGAACAGGTAGATGAGCGTCAGCACGAAGCTCAGGAAGCTGAGGCTGGTCAGCACGGACGTGGCGACCACCTGCGCGGGGTGCAGGTACTCCACGCCCAGCAGGTGAACGCCCAGCACCACCAGCAGCGCCTGCGCGGTCACCAGCAGCGCGGGAACGGCGGACTTGCGCAGCATCCGCGACAGTTGACTGCTGCGGCGGCCCGCCATGGGCAGTTGCTGGTAAGGAAAAATGAATGTGGTCATGGTCACGCCCACCCATAGGCTCAGGGCCATGAAGTAAGGCGCGAAGGCCACCCCGTTGTTCTTCGCCGGGGCAAACACCGTGACTTTAGGCTGGACGCTGGTGGCCAGGCCGGCCGGGTCACCGCCCAGCTTCTCGATGTTCGCGGGGATTTTGCGGTAAAGGGTGTCCAGGCCGTCTTTCAGCTTCGCCGCACCTGCGTTCAGGTCGCCGGCACCGTTCTGAAGTCTGTCCGCGCCGTCGGCGAGCTGGCCCAGGCCGCCGGCCAGTTCGCCACTTTTCTGCGCGAGGGTGGTGGCCCCGCCCCCCAGCGCCTTCAGGTCGCGGTCGGCGGGAAGTTGCGCGGTGACCGTGCCCAGGGCGTCCTTGATTTTCAGGTTGCCGCTGACCAGGGTGTTCACACCGTCCTGAAGGGAATTCGCGCCGCTGGCCAGGGTCCGGGCGCCCTGCGCGGCCTGAGTCGTTTTTTCCGCGAGGGTGGCGCTGCCGGTTTGCAGCTGGGCCGTTCCGGTGGCAAGTTGCTGACTGCCCTCTGCCAGTTGGCGCGCTCCGGTCACGGCTTTGCCGGCGCCCGCTTCCGCCTCGTTTAATTTGCTGGCGAGGGTCGCCGCGCCGGTCTGGAGTCTGGCTGTGCCACTCGCCAGTTCGCCGGCACCTGCCGCCAGTTTGCGTGCGCCGTCCACCGCAGCCGCCGCGCCCGTTTGCGCTTCCCTCAGTTTGGCTGCGAGGGTACTTGCGCCACTTTCCAGCTGGGCCGTACCTGCCGTCAGTTGCGTGGCCCCGTCGCCCAGCTTCTTCGCGCCGTCCACGGCGGTAGCCGTGCCGACCTGCGCTTCTTTGAGCTTACTGGAGAGCGTCGCCGCGCCCGCTTCCAGCTGCGCCGTCCCGGCCGCCAGCTTTTCCGCGCCTGCGCCCAGTTGCCTGGCCCCGTTCACGGCGGCGGTGGTTCCCGTTTGCGCCTCCTGCAACTTACCCGCAAGGGTCGCCGCGCCGGTTTCGAGCTGGGCCGTGCCGGCCGCCAGTTGCGTGGCCCCGTCGCCCAGCTTCTTCGCGCCGTCCACGGCAGTAGCCGTGCCGGCCTGCGCTTCCTTCAGTTTGCCTGCAAGGGTACTTGCGCCACTTTCCAGCTGGGCGGTGCCCGCCGCGAGTTTCCCGGCGCCGTCGGCCAGTTGCCCGGCGGCGTCCACCGCCTGGCCTGCCCCGGCGTTCAGGGTGGTCAGGCCGCTGACCAGCACGTCCGTTCCGCCGGAAATGGCGGCGGCCCCCTGGCGGATCTGCGCCGTGCCGTTTTTCAGGGCCGCCGGGGCAACCGGGATTTTGCTGATCTGCTCGTCCAGTTGCCGTGACCCCGCCGCAAGCTGCGCGGCGCCGTCGCCCAGTTTCGCCGCGCCGGCTTGCGCCTGGGTGATGCCAGCCGAAAGTTGTGGGAGTTGCGCGGCGAGCTGCCTGTTCCCGGCCGCCAGTTGCTGCGCGCCCGTGTTCGCGCTTTTGGCTCCCTGGGCAAGTTGACTGGCCCCGTCCGCAAGTTGTCCCAAACCGCTCTGGAGTTGCGGCAGTTGCTGCGCCAGTTGCCCGTTTCCGCTGGCGATTTGCCGGGCCCCCTGATTCGCGGATTTTGCCCCACTCGACAGTTGATTGGCACCGTCGGCGAGTTGCCCCAGGCCGCTCTGAAGTTGCGGGAGCTGCGTGGCGAGCTTCTGGTTGCCCTCCGCGAGTTGTTTTGCGCCTGTGTTGGCGGATTTCGCGCCTGCGGCCAGTTGCTCGGCGCCAGCAGCAAGTTGCCCCAGGCCACCTTGCAACTGGGGAAGTTGTGAAGCGAGTTGCCTGTTGCCCTCGGCCACCTGCTTTGCGCCTGTATTCGCGCTCTTTGCGCCCTGCGCGAGTTGCTGCGCCCCGCCCGCCAGTTGTCCCAGGCCACTCTGGAGTTGTGGCAATTGCGCAGCCAGTTGCTTGTTGCCCGCTGCCAGTTGCTGGGCGCCCGTGTTCGCGGCTTTTGCTCCACTCGACAGTTGAGTTGCCCCGTCCGCCAGTTGCCCTAAACCGCTCTGGAGTTGCGGGAGTTGCTGCGCCAGTTGCCCGTTTCCGCTGGCGATTTGCCGGGCCCCCTGATTCGCGGATTTCGCGCCGGTGGCGACTTGACCGGCTCCCGTCGCCAGCCCAGTCAATCCGCTGGCCAGGGCCTGCGACCCGTCCGCGAGTTTAGCCGCGCCGTCTTGCAGCGGCTTCAGTTGCGCCTGTCCGGGCGCGGCGGCCTCCAGTTGACGCAGGCCCGCCGCGAGTTTTCCCGTACCGCTGGTCAGTTTGTTCACACCGGTGGACAGCGTTTGCGCGCCACCCGCCAGTTGGGTGCTGCCGTCGGCGGCCTTGCGGGTGCCAGTGGCCAAAGTTCCCGCGCCCGTGGCCAGTTCTTGCGTGCCGTTCTGAAGTTTCCCAGCCCCTTCGCGGAGTTGCCCGGTGGCGCTGCGAATCTGCCTGAAGCCGCTCTGCACGTCGGCCAGGGACTTCTGCACGACTTCCCAGCGGTTCTCGCTGAGGGTCTGGTTGAGGGTGTCGGCCAGGGTGGTGCCGAAGGTGGTGGCCACGCGCGAGGCGAAGTAGTTGGCGCCTTCTGAGATGTAGAGGTTCAGTTCGCCGTGCTGGGCGCTGTTGCCGGCGATGGACTGCCGGCTGAAGTCGCTCGGCAGGGTCAGCGAGAAGTAAGCGTCCCCGTGCCGGACGGCAGCTTCGGCAGCTTCCTGCGTGGGGTACGGGATGAATTTGAATTTGGGGTCTTCGTTGAATTTTTGCAGCACGTCGCTGCCCAGGTGGTACTCCTGGCCCCTGTAGGTGGTGCCGGCGTCCAGGTTCACCAGCGCCACCGGGAGTTTCTTCAGGTTGCCGTAGGGGTCGAGGCTGCTGGCCAGGTAAACGGTCGAGTACAGCAGGGGTGTGGCGGCGATGGCGGCGGCAGAGAGCCACATCATGGGGTGGCGCCACAGGCTGCGTTCGGCGGGCGTCAGGAGCTGGTAGTCGCGTTTCAGGGACATGTGGGTTCCTCCGGCGTGAGGGGCCACGCCCTCACTTCAATAGAGGCAGTATCCCTTCTTATTGACAGATAGTCAAGTGACAATCTGTCAGAATCAGGTTATGCTGTTCTCATGACCGCCGCGCCCGCGCCCCACACGACCGGCAAGCGCCGCCTGAGTGCCGACAACCGCCGCGAACAGATCCTGCGCTCGGCCGCTGACCTGTTCATCGAACGCGGCTTCGAGGGCGTCAGCATGGCCGATATCGCCGCCAGCCTCGGCACCTCGCGCCCCACCATCTACACCTATTTTCCCAGCACCGAGAGCGTGCTGGACGCCCTGCTGGACGAACGCCTGGAGCACCTGCCGGCCCGCTTGCGCCCCCTGCTGTGCGAAGTGCAGGCGACCTCTTTCGCGGACGTGTTCCGCGCGCTGCTGAACGAGCGCGAACTGCTGATGCTGCTGAACAGCGGCGGCGGCCCGCACTTCCGCGCGCGGCGGCAGGCTTTCCTGAACGCCATCGAGGAACGCCTGAACCTTCAGCAGATCAGCAAACTGCGCACCGAGACCCGCGGCCACCTGCCGCAACCCATGCTGATCGCGGTGGTGCTCAACCTGCTGAGCAGCGTCGCCTACGAGCAGACCGTAAAGGAACAGTGGAACCCCGACGAGCTGGCCGCGCTGCTGGAAAAATTCATCGTGGGGGGCGTCGACGGCGTGCTGGGTTAAGCCACTGGATTAATCCTCTTCCCGGCCCAGCATTCGCGTGAGGATGACATGGTGATCCTCGAAGAACTTGCGCGGTCGCAACAGCGCGTGGGCAATGGCCACCCGTTCGCCCGGGTATTCCGGCGGCGCCGCTGCGCGCAGGACATACGCCGCGCTCGGAACCACCAGGCTCCGGGACGGATGGTCAAACACTGTCGCCCCCTCTGGCACGCCCTCCCCTGCCGCGCCCTCTCCTACGACGAGGGGCCGCCCCGGCAACTCCCATAAGCCCTGCCCGATGTCCTGTGTGCGCTGGTGCAGGGTCAGGTCGGGGCCGCGCACGTCCAGCCAGCGAAGTTCACGGTGCGGGCCGGGGCCGGCGGCTGCCCTGGCCGCCTGGACAGCCTGCCACTCGCGCACCAGCCGGGGAAACCCGCGCCCCTGCGGGAACTGCCGCAGGAAGTCCAGCACCGGGCCAGGCAGTCCGCCCGGCAGCGGCTGGCGGGTGAACAGGGCGGCGCGAATGTCGGTGGCGTTCAGGCCGGGTTCCTCGGGCGTGACCAGACGTGTCCAGCCAGGGAACCAGTGCAGGTAACCGGTGCTGGCGTCCTTCTCGAAGCCCACCAGGGCCACGCGGGCGTCCGGGCCGAAGACCTGGGCGGCCACGGCGCGCACGTCGGCGGCCCACAACTCCGCGTCGAAGCGGTCCGGCAGCGGGCGAAAGGTCACGCGGTGCAGGTCGGCACCCCGCTGGGCCAGGGCGGCGGCGAACATGGCGTGGCGCTCCTGCGCGGTGAAGGGGTTTTTGACGCTGCGGGCCAGGTTCGCGCTGCCCAGCAGCACCAGCACGTGGGGCGCGGCGTCCAGTGCGGCCAGCACGGTGGACACGTGCGCGTGGTGCGGCGGCTGGAAGCGCCCGACGAACACCGCCCCTTCTCCGCTGCCCGAACTGTTCATTTCGTGTGCTGCGCCTGCAAGTCCTCCATGACGCGCTGGCGCAGACCGGCGGCGTCCGGGGCGAGGCTCACGCGGTAGATGTGCGGGTTCAGCAGGCGGCGCGTCTCGGTGGCCACGCGGGCCAGTTGCCGCGCCGAGAACGCCTGAATGTCCGTGAGCGTGCGGGCCGGGGCGGTGCGGTGTCCCCCTTGCATCACGGTCTGGCGGGCCGGCTGCCAGTTCAGTCCGGCGGGAATGGGGGCCGAGCGCAGGGGATTCACCGGGTCGCTGACGCGCTGGGCAGCCTGCGGCGCGCCGCCCAGCGTCAGCACATCCCATTGCAGCTGTTCATTGGCCTGCTTACCGTTCTGTTTACTGGCGCGCCAGACGTGCTTCACGCCGGGCAGGCTGGCCTTGCCGGGGTCGCCCGTGAGTTTCATGCGCGGCACGCCGCCGAGGGACGCGAGCTTGTAGACACCGCCGAGGGCGCCGCCCCCAGGCCCGCCCGCCGTGGCGAGCTGCGTGCCCACACCGTACACGTCGATGCGCCCCCCCTCGGAGATGATCCCGGCGATGACCGCTTCCGAAAGGTCGTTGCTGGCGATGATCTTCACGTCCGGGAAACCGGCTGCGTCCAGCTCGGCGCGGGCGGTGCGCGACAGGTAGGCCAGGTCGCCGCTGTCGAGGCGAATGCCGCGCAGTTCGTGGCCGGCCGCGCGCAGTTCCCGCGCCACCGTGATGGCGTTGGGCAGGCCGCTGCGCAGCGTGTCGATGGTGTCCAGCAGCAGCACGGTGCTGTCCGGGTAGAGCCTGGCGTAGGCGCGAAAGGCCGCCAGTTCGTCCGGGAAACTCTCGACCCAGGCGTGCGCGTGTGTGCCGGACACTGGAATGCCGAAGCGCTGCCCGGCCTCCACGTGACTGGTCGCGCTGGCCCCGCCCACGAAGGCCGCGCGCGCCGCGCTGAGCGCCCCGTCCGGCCCCTGGGCGCGGCGCGCCCCGAACTCCAGCACCTCGCCCCCATGCGGACTGCTTCTGGCAGCCAGCACGCAGCGCGCAGCCTTGGTGGCCACCAGTGTCTGAAAGTTCAGGGTATTGAGCAGCATGGTTTCGATGAGTTGCGCCTCCCACAGCGGCGCGGTCACCGTCAGCAGCGGCTCGTGCGGAAACACCACGTCCCCCTCCGCGAAGGCCTCGATCTGCCCGCTGAAACGCCATTCGCGCAGCGCCGCCAGAAACTCCGGCCTGAACTGCCCCAGCGTGCCCAGGTACGCCAGGTCATCCTCACTGAAACGCAGGGCCTCCAGTGTGTCCAGCATGGGTTCCAGGCCCGCCCACACCGCGTAGCCGCCCTCGAAGGGCAGGCGGCGGAAGTACAGGTCAAACACTGCCTCCTGGGTGTGCAGGCCATTGAAAAAATAGCCCTGCATCATCGTCAACTGGTACAGGTCCGTGAAAAGCGCTGAGGTGAGGCAGGGGGCAGTCATGAGGGGCACCTCCGGTGCGGGAATAGGAAGGGGTGAGGAAGTAGATAAACGGGTGGGCCTGGCACCTACAGTCAGGCCCCGGTTACGCCTGTCCCGCTTCGCTGAGGTGCTGACCGCGGGTTTCCACACCGATGGCCCAGGCGCACGCGGCGGCGGCGGCCAGAGTGACGGCAAAGACGCTCAGGGCCAGGCTCAAGTGGCCGCTCAGCAACATGGCCCCCACACTGGGCGACACGACGCTGGCGACGCGGGCCATGGCGCTGGTAAAGCCCATGCCGGTGGTGCGCACGGCGGTGGGAAACAGTTCGGGCGTGTAGGCGTACAGGGCTCCCCAGGCGCCCAGTAGGGCGGCCGAGAGCAGCATGGCCGCGCCCAGCACCGCGCCGGGCGTGCCCGCGCCCAGGAACAGGTAAACGCCCAGGGCACTGACCGCCAGAAACCCCGTGAGGGTGGCGCGGCGGCCCGCCCGCTCGACCAGGAAGGCGGCCAGCAGGTAACCGGGCAGCTGCGCCAGGGCCAGCAGCAGGGTGGTGCGGTACACCATGCCCAGATCCATGCCCTGGGCCCGCAGGTAGCTGGGCAGCCACGAGAAAATGCCGTAGTACCCCAGGCTCAGGCCAAACCAGGTGAGGCCCAGCAGAACGCTGCGGCGCGCCAGCACGCCCTGAAAAAGCGCGGCCCAGGTGTTGCGCGGGGCCGGGCCCGGGCTCTCCAGGGACCGCTCAGGCAGCGTTTTTCCGTTCACGCGCGCGACCCGCTGCAGGGCCGCCTGCGCCCCGGCGTGGTCGCCACGCACCAGCAAGGAACGCGGCGAGTCCGGAATGCCGAAGCGCGCCAGCAGGCCAATCAATGCGGGCAGGGCGGCGGCACCCACCAGCCAGCGCCAGCTTTCTGCCGGGGGAAAGCGCGTGCTGAGCCACCAGGCCAGGGCCGCCACCACCACCGTGCCCACCGCCCAGAAGCTCTCCAGATACACCAGAAAGCGCCCGCGCCAGGCGGTCGGCACAAACTCGGCCATCATGGCGTAGTCCACCGGCAGAGTGCCGCCGATGGCAAACCCGGTCAGGAAGCGCAGCAGCAGCAAAAGTTCCAGGCTGGGGGCCACAGCGCCCAGAAACCCGAACACCACACTTAACGCCACCGTGATCAGGAACACCGTGCGTCGCCCGATGCGGTCGGCCAGCCAGCCCCAGAACACCGCGCCCACCAGCATTCCCGCGAAGGTTCCGGTCAGCAGGGCGGTGGCCTGTGGGGCCCCTTTCGCCAGGCCGAAGGCGGCACTGACGCCCGGCAGGGCAAAACTCATCAGCAGGACTTCCATGGCGTCGGCCGCCCAGGTCAGGCCGCAGATCGCCAGCAGCCGCCACTGAAAAGGCCCCAGGCCCAGGAAATCGATGGTTTCATCCACAGTTGCAGGGTTGCGCGACACGGGGGAAGTGTAATACGGATTCCGTCCGCTTCCCACATCGTCGGAACAACACCGACGATATGTCCATCTCCCGGAACCCGTATGTTCTCCTTCTCCTTCCAGTCGGATTTCATCGCCCAGCATGGGGGATGAAATCGGAGTCGGTATCAGGCACACCACCAGGGGCAGATCGGGAATACTGAACGGCATGACCACCCCGCAAGACCGGATCCGGGCCGAGTTGCACGCGCAGCCCAGCATCGACCCCGCCGCCGAAGTGCAGCGCCGCGTGGCGTTCCTGGCAGATTACCTGCGCTCCACGCCCGCGCAGGGCTTCGTGCTGGGCATCAGTGGCGGGCAGGACAGCACCCTGGCCGGGCGGCTGTGCCAGCTGGCGGTAGAGGAGCTGCGGGCGCAGGGCAGGGCGGCCACCTTCGTGGCGATGCGACTGCCCTACGGCGTGCAGGCCGACGAGGCCGACGCGCAGCGGGCGCTGGAGTTCATCCGGCCCGACCGCACCTTGAGCGTCAACATCAGGGCCGCCGTGGACGGCAGCGCGGCGGCCGCCGCCGAGGCGCTGGGAGAAGAACTGCGCGATTTCGTGCGCGGCAACATCAAGGCGCGCGAACGCATGGTTGCGCAGTACGCGGTGGCCGGGCAACTGAACCTGCTGGTGGTCGGCACCGACCACGCCGCCGAGGCGGTCACCGGGTTTTACACCAAGCACGGCGACGGCGGGGTCGACCTGACGCCCCTGACTGGACTGAGCAAGCGCCAGGGCGCTGCGCTGCTGCGGCACCTGAACGCCCCGGAAAGCACCTGGCGCAAGGTGCCCACCGCCGACCTGGAAGACCAGCGCCCCGGCCTGCCCGACGAGGTGGCGCTGGGCCTGACCTACGGAGAGATCGACGACTACCTGGAAGGCCAGGAAGTTAGCCCCGAAGCGGCACAGAAACTGGAGCAGTACCACTGCAACACCCGCCACAAACGCCACCTGCCCGTCACGCCTTTCGACGACTGGTGGCGTCAAGGTTGACGGGGCGCCGCGCAGGCGAGGAACCGGCCGGCTTTGCGGGGCGGGATGTCCGCCCAGGACACGGAGTGAGGACACAAAGTCCAACACACAAAGTCAGGGCACGCCAGCCCTTATCATCACGGGCAGGAGGCCCGCCATGACCACCCCCCCAGAAGACCCCCGGAGCAGCGCCGACGCGATCCTGAGCACCATCCGCCGCTGGCAGGCGGGCGCGCTGGCCCGCGAACAGGTGGTGCTGGAACTCAGCCGCGTGCCACTGGAACAGGGAGACGTGATTCAGGACGTCCTGAGTGCCCTGCAAGGCCACATGGAGCTGGCCCGCACCACCAGCGCCGAGCACGTGCAGGAAGACACGCAGTCCTGGCGCAGCGAACTGATGGCCTCGCGCGCGCGCAACTGGACGTACCCGTACCCGGTGGGCCTGCTGGTGTGCCCCTCGGTGCTGATCCTGACCGACGCCACGCGCGGCGTGGTGCTGCGCGAAAGCGGCGCCAAGGCCCTGCCCCGCAGCACCAGCGCCTCGATCATGCTGCTGTGCCAGACCATCGTGATGGCCCAGAATGCCGTGGACGCCCAGGAGCTGAAAAAACTTCAGGATCAGCGCATCGCCAGCACGTCCACCTCGCTCTCGGAAATCGAGATCATTCGCTGAGGGCGTGGCGCGCCTATAACCGTTGACAAAAAAACACAGAAAATGCAGGGCCTTCCATCCACGCAAACCCGAAAGGGAAAATGGAGTCATGTGGCGAACAGCACCCGCATGACTCCATTCGCAGCACTGCGCTACACACCCAGGTAAGCCTTGATGACGGCGATTAGGGGTTGACATTTCGTGTCCAGAATGGCAAAGGGATGAAGGTGTTGACGCCTCATCCCGACTACAGTTTAATGCCCATCCCCCAGGCCGCAACGCTGATTGCCTTTCAGGTTCAATT
>NZ_SMMH01000009.1 GCF_004634215.1 Deinococcus fonticola
CCAGGTGGGCCTGATCCAGAACCTCTGGGCAAACGGAAGAAGAAATGCTCTGACCCCATTACGTTGCTGGAAGTCGGCTGGACGCTGGTTTTACGTCCTCTCTCATAAAGTTTGTCAGGCCGTCAGGGTTTCCGCTATAATCCATGTTTTCATGACCCTTGATTGGAAGGCAAAAGCGGAAGAGTACGATATTTTATCGGCACACTTTCGTGATCTCGTCCTTGAAGTATGTGCGGAAAAGCCTCCAATTTTAGAGAATCTGGACTTTAATGTTGCTGAATGGCTGGGTGCCGATCCCAAACCTCTCTTTCCAGAATGGGAGACTTTGCACCGCAATGATTGGCTCCCCATCAGCTTGGCCGTTCACCTCTTTCAAGTCGAACACAATCAAGCCCAGTACAATTAAGGAGTACTTATGACCACCGCGACCAAACCCCGTCAGCCTGAACTGAAAACCGCGCTCCCCGGCCCGAAAACGGCCGAGATCATGGCGCGTGACGCGCAGCACCTCTCCACGTCATACATGCGCCCCTACCCCTTCGTGCCGGACCACGGCGAGGGCGTGTGGCTCACCGACGTGGACGGGAACACCATGCTGGACTTCTTCGCGGGGATCGCCGTGAGCACGACCGGGCACGCGCACCCGCACGTGGTGAAGGCCGTGCAGGAGCAGATCACGAAGTTCACGCACGTGTGCCTGACCGATTACCCGCAGGAGATCACCACCAGCCTCGCCGAGCGCCTCGTGAAACACGTGGAGAAGGACGGGGAGAAGTGGCGCGTGTTCTTCAGCAACAGCGGCGCGGAGGCCGTGGAAGCGGCCGTGAAACTGGCCCGCAACCACACCGGGCGCCAGCACATCATCTCCACCATGGGGTCCTTCCACGGCCGCACGTACGGCGCCATCACGCTGACCGGCAGCAAGACGAAGTACAAGCGCGGCTTCGGCCCGCTGCTGCCAGCTGTCTCGCACGTGCCGTACCCGAACCCCTTCCGGCCGCCGCTGGGCAGCACGCCCGAAACCTGCGGTCAGGCCGTCCTGGCGCACATCGAGGAACTCTTCGTGGGCATCCTGCCCGCTGACGAGGTCGCCGCGATCATCGTGGAACCCATGCAGGGCGAGGGCGGGTACATCGTGCCGCCCGCCGACTTCCTGCCGGGGCTGCGCGCGCTGTGCGACAGGCACGGCATCCTGCTGATCTTCGACGAGGTGCAGGCCGGCATGGGCCGCACCGGGAAGATGTTCAGCTACCAGCACTTCGGCAACAACGGTCAAGACTGCCAGCCGGATATCATCACGTCCGCCAAGGGCATCGCGTCCGGCATGCCGCTGGGCGCCCTGCTCGCCAAGGAAAGCGTCATGACCTGGCCGGTCGGGTCGCACGGCAGCACCTACGGCGGGAACCCGGTCGCGGCGGCCGCGTCTCACGCCACGCTGGATCTGCTCGAAGGCGTGGTGAAGCACCCCGGCTGCGGCGAGAGCCTGATGGACAACGCCACGCAGGTCGGCAACTACATCCTGGCCGAGCTGAAGAAGATGCAGGCCGAGTTCCCTTTCCTGGGCGACGTGCGCGGCGAGGGCCTGTTCATCGGCCTGGAATTCGTGAAGCCGGACGGCAGCCCCGACGGCGCCCTGCGCGACCGGGCCAGCATGGCGATGTTCGAGAAGGGCCTCCTGAACCTCGACTGCGGCGAGGCCGTGATCCGCATCAGCCCGCCGCTGATCCTGACCCGCGAGGACGCTGAGACGGGCCTGAATATCATGCGCGACACCCTGCGCGACCTGAATTAACATCAAGGTGTCCTGACCCGCTGCCACCACCGGCAGCGGGTTTCCTTATGCAAGACCTAAAGGGTTCCTTTTCCTGCTGCCTGCTGTGCTGAATTACGCTGGCAACAACATTAAAACAAAGGAGGGCAAGAAGATGGGAGAAGGCAACCCGAGTGCGCGTCAAGGGCAAACTGAACGCAGTCCGCAGGGTGCACATAAGGACACGGACGACCTGAGCAGCATCAAGGACGTGCAGCAGACCGGCATGCAGGAAAAAGCCCAGCAGGTGGAGAACCTCCCGGAGGAGGAAATTAATCCGGGCGTAACTGCCGAACCGCGTAAACGCTAGGAGGACGTATGGGTGAGGGCAAACCGAACGGTGAGGCGCGGGCAAACGTGCCGCAGGAAACCATCAACGATCAGGGACAGTGGAACACGGGCACGCCGAAGGACCCCGGGGATGCGGTGACACAGGGCATCTACCCGGACGCCAGCGACGCGAATGCGGACGCCGGCGCGGGCACGTCTCAGGCGCAACAAGTATCCATGACCACGGATCCGCGCCCGGTGGAACAGGGCGGCAACGGGAACCCCAGCACCTACGGCAGCATGAAAGAGGGCCTGCCGGCCAGTGGGGCGGCCACCGATCCGAGCAAGACCACGCCCGGGGACGAATCGGCCTGAGCCTGCCTAGTCCGCCCACAAATCCCAGCCAGAGATTTGTGGGCCTGACAGGCTGAATTCCATTTCCGACACCTCAGGGGAAGGGCTGTCAGGATTTTGTGATGATTGACACGCCCGAAAAGCGGGTGTAGCCTGCCAGCATTAATAACCATCAATGAGTGGAACCGCTTCCGCATGGGGTGTGCCCGGCGGTCAGGCTGGCTTCACCAAGGGAGACCTATGAAAAAAATGCTGACCCTTCTCGGCCTGACCGCCAGCCTCGCCGTGGCCTCGCAGGCCAGTGCCGTGACCCTGAGCTTCGCCTGCGACTCGGTGGGCAGCGGGTACGACGAATGCAGGAAAGGCGCGGACGCCTGGGCCAAGAAAACGGGCAACACCGTGAACGTCCTTCAGGTGCCCAAGGAAACCGACCAGCGCCTGGCACTGTACCAGCAGCAGCTCGGCGCCAAAGCATCCGACGTGGACGTGTACATGGTGGACGTGGTGTGGCCCGGCCTGATCAGCCAGCACCTCCTTGATCTCAAGGGCCTGATTCCCGCCGCGCAGATGAAGGACTACTTCCCGTCGATGGTGGAGAACAACACCGTGAACGGCAAACTGATCGCCGTGCCGTGGTTCACGGACGCCGGTGTGCTGTACTACCGCACGGACCTGATGAAGAAGTACGGGTACAAGGCTCCCCCCAAAACCTGGGCGGAATTGCAGACCATGGCCGCCAAAATCCAGGCCGGCGAGAAGAAAACCAATTCCAAGTTCGTGGGTTTCGTGTTCCAGGGCAAGAATTACGAGGGCCTGACCTGCGACGCCCTGGAGTGGATCAACAGCTTCGGGGGCGGCAGTATCGTGGAACCCGACGGCAAGATCACCATCAACAATCCCCGGGCCGCGGCCGCGCTGAAGACCATTTCCGGCTTCGTGGGCACCATCTCCCCGGCCGCCGTGACCACCTATGGTGAAGAAGAGGCGCGGCAGATCTGGCAGGCCGGCAATTCGGCCTTCATGCGCAACTGGCCTTACGCCTATGACGCCGGGCAGGCCGCCGGCAGCCCCATTAAAGGCAAGATCGGTGTGGCTGCCCTGCCCGCTGGCCCCGGCGGCAAGCCCTCGGCCACGCTGGGCGGCTGGCAACTGGCCGTGAATGCCTACAGCAAGCACCCCAAGGAAGCCGCCAGCCTGGTCGCCTACCTGACCGCCAAGGAAGAACAGAAGCGCCGCGCCATACAAGCCAGCTACAACCCCACCATGCCCGCGCTGTACAAGGACAAGGACGTACTGAAAGCCGTGCCGTTCTTCGGCAGCCTGTACGACGTGTTCATCAACGCGGTGGCCCGCCCCGCCACCGTCACGGGCCTGAAGTACAACCAGGTCTCGGACGCCTTTGCCACCGCCGTTTACAGCGTCCTGACCAAAAAGGCCACCCCTGAAGCCGCCCTGAAAAATGCCGAAACGCAGATTTCCCGCGCCAAAGGCCGTGGCTGGTAAGACGTGAGCCCGGGGCGGTTCACACTGACTGTCCCTCCATCCCCACAACTTCGCTGCTCTGAGGGTTTAGAGAAAGCCGGAGTGTCTACACTGGAGGCACTCCGCTTTCTTTTCCATATGCCTGAAGGTTCCGGCGGCCTGCGTTCCCGAAGCCCTCACGTCCTGATTACTGGAGGAGTCATGACCACCACGCCCAATCCCCCCCCAGTTTCCCCACCTCCGGCCAGCAAGACAGTTTCCGGGCAGCGTGTCCGGGGCCTCGCGGAATCACGGGCGCGGGTCGCCATGTGGATGATGCTGCCCATGCTAATTGTGCTGCTGCTGGTGGCCGGATATCCTCTCTTCCGAACCATCTACCTGTCGTTTTTCGAGTACAACATCAACAGCGCCGCGCCGCCCAAGTTCGTCGGCCTGGAGAACTACTGGTTCACAAACGAGGAAGGCGTGGGCCTGGGCATCCTGCAAACGCCGGAGTGGTGGCAGTCGGTGTGGAACACCAGCAAATTCACGATCTTCTCGGTGCTGCTGGAAACGGTGCTGGGGCTGGTTTTCGCGCTGGTGATCAACTCCAAGATCAGGGGACGCGGGCTGCTGCGCACGGCCATCCTGGTGCCGTGGGCCATTCCCACGGTGGTCAGCGCCCAGGTATGGAACTGGATGTACAACGACTCCTACGGCATCCTGAGCCAGTGGGGCCAGAAGCTGGGCATGTTGCAGCCCGGTCAGTCTTTCCTGTCGAATCCCGACACGGCCCTGACCGCGCTGGTCGCGGTAGACGTGTGGAAAACCGCGCCCTTCATGGCGCTGCTGCTGCTGGCGGGCTTGCAGAGTATCCCCAGTGACATGTACGAGGCCGCCGACGTGGACGGCGCCAGCCCGGTGCGGCAGTTTTTCAGCCTGACCCTGCCCCTCCTCACGCCCGCGCTGCTGGTCGCCCTGATTTTCCGCACGCTGGACGCCCTGCGCGTGTTCGACATGCCGTACATCGTGAAAGGCAACGCGCCGGAAACCATGACCATGAGCATCTACGCCCGGCAGCAGATGATCAACAACGCCGAATTCGGCTTCGGTTCGGCCATCAGCGTGCTGATTTTCCTGATCATCATGATCTTCACGGTCATCTACGTGACCAGCCTGCGCGTGAAATTCGACTGAGGAGCGTGACCGATGAACTCCAAGAACCCCGCCGTCCGCGCCCTCGTCACGGCCCTTTTCTGGATCGCCGTGGTCGTGATCCTGTTCTATGTGCTGTTTCCGTTCTACTGGGCCCTGAAGACCAGCTTCACCTCGCCGGCCCGCCTGTCAGCCGAGGCCTTGCAGTGGGTTCCCTCGCAGCTCACCTGGGAGAACTACCGCATGGTGTTTTCCGGCCAGCCGTTCGGACGCAACCTGATGAACTCGCTGGTGGTCGCCAGCGGCACGGTGCTGCTGAGCCTGCTGCTGTCGCTGCTGGCCGCCTACGCCCTGGGAAAATTCCGTTTCAAAGGCAAAAGCGTGCTGATGTACCTGATCCTGGGGGTCAGCGTGTTTCCGCAGATCGCGGTGCTGGGCGGCATGTACACCACCATCCGGGCGCTCGGCCTGTACAACAACGTCTTTGGCCTGATGCTGTCCTACATGATCTTTACGCTGCCTTTCACGGTGTGGACGCTCACCAGTTTCGTGCGGGAAATTCCCACCGAACTGGAGGAAGCCGCCTACGTGGACGGCGCCAGTCCGCTCACCACGCTGTTCAAGGTGCTGCTACCGGTCATGACGCCTGCGCTGGTCACCACCGGCCTGCTGGCCTTCATCAACGCCTGGAACGAGTTCCTGTTCGCCCTGACGTTCACCTCCAGCAACGCCGCCAAGACCGTGCCCGTCGCCATTGGGCAGTTCTCCGGGGCTTCGCAGTACGAGAACCCGTTCGGGCAGATCATGGCCGCCAGCGTCATCGTGACCATTCCCCTGATCGTGCTGGTGCTGGTGTTCCAGCGCAACATCGTGTCGGGCCTGACTGCCGGGGCCGTGAAAGGCTGAGGACAAGTCCGCTGGGGCCGCATCCGTTGTGGGGGCGGTTTTTTTAGGTGTGCAGAAAAGCGGTTAGGGCGTGATGGTCAGGCTGTCGCGAGGGCGGTGTGGGTGCGCCGGTTCACCCCCGTTCCCCGCGCCTCCCAGCAAACCGGGCAGTTGCACCAGAAGCGCGGTACGCCCTTGCTGTCAGCCGTTCCCAGGAAAGTCAGGGCGGCCTTCACCCTCACCGGGCCATCAAGTTCTGCGCGGCCTGCGCCAGGTTGCCGCTGCCCGCCAGGCTGCTGCCTACCAGCACGGCGTCGGCCAGGTCGTGAACCCCAGCCAGATCACGCGGAGTCGCGTATCCACTTTCCGCCACCAGGACGCCGGTAAACCCGCGTTCACGCGCCAGGCGAATCAGGCGCGGACTCTGGCCGAGGTCGATGCTGAGGGTCTTGAGGTCGCGGTTGTTCACGCCGATGATGCGCGGGTGAACTTCGAGGGCCAGTTCCAGTTCGGCTTCGTCGTGGACTTCCACCAGCGCGTCCAGGCCCAGGTGTTCGGCCATCCTGAAATATTCACCCGTGGCGTTGCCCAGCACGCTGACCATCAGCAGCGCAGCGGAGGCGCCCCAGTCGGCAGCCTCGCGCAGCATGGCCGGGTGAACCACGAAATCCTTGCGAATCACGGGCAGGGAAACGGCCTGCACCACCTCCAGCAGCGCCTTCCGACTGCCGCCGAAGTGCCGGGGTTCAGTCAGGCAACTGATGGCCTGCGCGCCGCCCCGCGCGTACTCCCGGGCCGCCGTGGCCGGATCGAGCGGCGCGATGGCACCTTGGCTGGGGCTGGCGCGTTTCACCTCGGCGATCAGAGAGAGGCCCGGCTGGCGCAGCGCCGCCTCGAAGCGCCGCGCTGCCGGGCGGGCTTCCCCCAGCGCCGCGTCCGCGTCCTGGTAATCCTGCACGCGCTCCTGCACGATGCGGCCCAGCACCCCGGGAACATGGCTGAAATCAAGGTCAGGCACACAGAATGTCATGCAGCGGAGTATACGGAGGACAGGCGCGGCGCAGGGCGGGCATGTTAGCCTGAGCGCATATGAGCCTCGCCCCCAGTCATGGCCCCGTGCAGATCAGCCCCGAACAACTCAAGGCCCGCATTCACGAACTGGCCGCCAGCATCCGCAAGGATCACGAAGGTCACGAGCCTCACCTGATCTGCGTGCTGAACGGCGCCTTCATGTTTTTCACGGACCTCGTCCGCGCGCTGGACGTGCCCTGCACCCTGGATTTTATGCAGACCAGCAGTTACGGCGACGCCAAGCAGAGCAGCGGTGAGGTGAAACTCGTCAAAGATCTGCAATTCCCCATCAGCGACCGGCATGTCGTGCTGGTGGACGACATCGTGGATTCCGGGATCACCATGAATTACCTGCTGCACTACCTCGAGGGGCGTGGCCCGGCCAGCCTGCGCGTGGCGGCGCTGCTCAGCAAACCCAGCCGCCGCAAAGTGGAGGTGCCGGTGGATTACCTGGGGTTCACCATTCCTGACGCCTTCGTGTTCGGGTACGGTCTGGACCGGGCGCAGTACGACCGCAACCTGCCGTTCATCACCAGTCAGGAGTGAACCGGACACCCGAGCGTTGACGCCCCCCCTAGCAGGGAAGGCGCGAAAAGCGTATCAGCACCAATACAGGAAGGTCACAGCATCCCCGCTGTGACCTTCCTCTCTTTCCCTGGTAAAGCTGCCCTGACTGGCTGGCTCAATCCGTGGTGGTGTCGCCCGGCGTCTCTGTATCGCCCTGTTCGTCCTGACCGCGCCGGCCACCGCGCCCGAAGTTCAGGCCGAAGTTGGGGTCGGCCTGCGCCTGCGTGACCATCTGCGCGGCCTGGGCCTGCGTGAGGCGTCCGGCGCTCACGTCGGCCTGAAGCTGGGTTTTCAGGGCGTTCACGGCGACGGTGTGCAGGGTGGCGGTGCTGACGCCCCTGGCCTGCGCGAGTTGCGCGACGCTCTGCCCGCCCTGAAGTTGCGTGAACAGTTGCTGCTCGGTCAGGTTCAGCGCTTTGGCCACGGCCGCCGTCACGGCCTGCCCGAACCCACCGCGAGCACCCTGCCGGTCAGCACCGCCCCGATCAGCACTGCCCCGGCCCATCTGCTGGTCGGACGGGTTACCCTGAAAACCCCGGGCGTTGCCAGGCCCACTGAAATTATCGTCGTGGCCCTTCCCGCCGCGCAGGCCGTGTCCCCCACGTCCACCAGCCAGCGCGAAGGGGTCGTCCTGAAGGCGCTGCGTCATGTTCTGCGCCATCTCCGCCGGGAAATCCCCGGACTTGACGCCCTGTTCGAGGGTGCTTTTTCCAGCGGCCTGCGCGGCGGCCTTCAGGCGATCCACACTGATGCCCAGTTGCGCGGCCAGTTTCTGAAGGAACACGTTCGCGTAATTCGTGCCACTCTGCTGACGTGGCTGAACCTGCTGGTTCTGTTGATTCTGCTGGTTGCGCTGCCCAGGTTGCAGCGGCTGCACGCGCTGCGGAGCCGAGGGGCTGGCACTGCTACTGGCACTGCTGCTCGTCTGCGCGACCACCAGACCCACCGTGAGGGGCAAAGCCGCCAAAGCAATTAACGGTAAACGGGCCAAAACATCCTTTTTCATGTGAAACTCCTTTTGACTGGGAAACGGGGGTGAAGGTGACGCGGGGGTTCCACTTCCGGCCACGCGCCGAGCATGCCGGGACGCGGTTAAACCGGGGCTAACGAAAGAATCCCGGGGTGACCGGCACAGGAAAAACATGAGTCAGACAGCGCATCGAACTTCTGCCCCCTGCTTTCGGCATTTTTGAGCTACCCCTTTTGTCCCTTATCCTTTCTGTATGCGAATAGTTCGAGTGGAAGTGGATGGACAGCCGCAGTGGGGGCAGGCCGAGGGAGACGTTATTCACTTCACGCGCGGCATGGCGGGCGCCCGTACCGGCGAAACGGCCCCGCTGGAAGGCGCGAAGCTGCTGGCCCCGGCGGAACCCACGAAAATCGTGTGCGTGGGCCGCAATTACGTGAATCACATCAAGGAACTGGGCAACGACACGGGCGACCTGCCGCGTGAACCGGGCATTTTTCTGAAAGGGCCGAACGCCCTGGCGAACCCCGACGAAAGCGTCGAGTACCCCACCTGGACGCAGAATTTTCATTACGAGGGCGAGTTGGCCCTGGTGATCGGCCAGCGCGCCAGCCAGCTGAAACCCGACGACGCGCTGGGCGCCGTGCTGGGGTACACGTGTGGGCTGGACCTGACGGCCCGCGACCTCCAGAAGCCCGACTTGCAGTGGTTCCGGGCCAAAGCGGCGGATAAGTTCTGCCCGCTGGGGCCGTGGCTGGAAACGCAACTGAATCCGGCGGACGTGCGCGTGCAACTGCGCGTGAACGGCGAAACGCGCCAGGACGGGCGCACCAGTCACATGATTTTCGACGTGGTGCAGATTCTCGTGTACATCACCAGATACGTGACATTGGAGCCAGGAGACGTCGTCCTGACGGGAACGCCTGAAGGGGTCGGCCCGCTGCAAAAAGGCGACGTGGTGGAAGTGGAAGTCGATGGAATCGGGGTGCTGAAAACGCCTATCGTTTGATAGTAGGTCGAAAAATCACGAGTCAGGCCGTCGAGAGGACTGTTAATCCCTCGACGGCCTGAGTTCTAGCTTCTCGACTTCTGGGAGTGACCGGTAGAAGTGTAAGGGCACCCGGAGGCCGCCACTTCCTGCTGTGCCAGTCGGCCAGAAGAAGGCTTTCTATCTTCTGGCTATCTTCTGGCAAATGCTCTAGGCCCCGACCGCCTCACGGACATCATCCGGCAGCGCGATTTCGCCCTTCACGGCGGTGGCGGCGGCCACGGCGGGCGAGGCCAGGTAAATCCTGGCGTCCTTGTCGCCCATGCGCCCAATGAAGTTGCGGTTGCTGGTGCTGACGCACACCTCGCCGGGGGCCAGCACACCCTGGTGCCGCCCCATGCACGGGCCGCAACCGGGGGTGCCCAGCACCGCTCCGGCCTGTTGCAGGGTCAGCAGCGTGCCGTCCAGCAAGGCCTGTTCCATCACCTGACTGCTGGCGGGAATCACCAGCAGTCGCGTACCGGGCGCGACCCTGCGGCCTTTCAGCACGGCGGCGGCTTCGCGCAGGTCTTCAATGCGTCCGTTGGTACAGGTGCCGATGAATACCTGATCGACTTTCAGGCCGCGCAACTGGCCACGCAGTTCGGAAACGTCGTGAACGTTGTCCACTTCGCTGGGGGCGCTCATGCGGGGGTTCAGCGTGCCCAGGTCGATGGTGATTTCCTGCACATAGGTGGCCCCCTCGTCCGGATAGACCCACGCGGGCACGTCGTACCCGTAAGCGGTCAATATTTCGCCGCCGGGCACCACCAGGCCGGCTTTCGCGCCGGCTTCCACGCACAGGTTCGCCAGCGTCATGCGTTCGCCACGGGTAAACCGGTCACCGGCGTGAATCTCCACGCTCTGGTAGGTGGCTCCGTCTGCCCCCAGCACGCGGATCATCTCCAGGGCCACGTCCTTGGCGCTCACGCCGGGGCGCAGTTCGCCACTCAGGTTGACTTTCACGCTGTCCGGCACGCGCAGCCAGGTTTTGCCGCTTGCAGCGGCCAGCGCGATGTCGGTGGCCCCCATGCCGCTGCCAAACGCCGCCACGGCCCCGTAAGTGGTGCTGTGGCTGTCGCTGCCCAGCACGATCCAGCCCGGTTTCGCCAGGCCCTCTTCCATCAGCACCTGGTGGCAGATGCCGCGCCCCACGTCGAAAAGCTGCACGCCCGTCTTCGCGGCGTACTCGCGCGCCTCTTTCTGCGCCTGCGCCACCGACACGGTGCTGGCCGGCGCCACGTGGTCGATGACGATACTCACGCGCTCCGGGTATTTCGGCCGGGCGTTCAGGTCGCGTTCCATCCGCTCGATGAAACTCTGGGCGATGGAATCCACGACCATCACCTGATCCACCTCCACCACCGCCAGATCACCGGCGTACACGGTCTGCTCGCCGCGCCGCGAGAGGATTTTCTCGGCCATCGTCTGGGGCCTTTGCCTTGGGGCACTCATGTCAGGCATTGTGGCGCATGGCCGGGGATAAGTTCGTTCCCTTGACTGGATTCCCTTGATTAGATTTTGCAGGATTAACTTTTCAATTGGCAGGCGTGTCGGCGCCCAGCTGAATGCTGATGTCTGCGCCGGCCTGGGGCGTGCCGGGTTGCACCTGCCCGAAACCGAGGGCCTGCTGCACACGGGCCGCGCCTGTTCCGGTGATGGTGGTGGTGGGGGAATCCACGCGCGGCACGTCGAGGATGGTGACGTTGGTGTAGCCCAGGCCCTCCAGCCTGGCTTTGGTGCGTTTGGCGCTGCCGTTCGGCGCGGCGGCGTTCCCGATGGTAACGCTGAGGGTGCGGGGGTCGCCCGGGTCGCGGAAGTCGCGCTGCATGATGGTGCGCAGCTCGGCGCGGTTGGCGACCCAGGTGCCGCCCTGGCCGAAGCTGCCCGGAACGGTCTGGGCGTTGACTTTCGGGCCGCCCAGCGCCGCGCCGAGCAGGGCGCCGACCTGAGCGCGGGTCAGGCTGCTTCTGGTGTTGCGGTTCATGGCCCCGACCATGGCGGGCAGCCGCCAGAAGTTGAGGGGATTTTTTACGCGGCCCAGCAGGGCAGTCATGAACATCTGCTGGCGCCCGACGCGCCCGATGTCGGACAGGTTGTCGTGCCGGAAGCGCAGGAAGCCCTCGGCCTCTTCGCCGTTCAGGTGTTGTCGGCCGGGTTGCAGGTCGATATGCAGGTGCCCGGCATTGTCGTCGTACTTCATGCGGGTCGGCACGTCCACGGTGACGCCCCCAGCCGCGTTGGTCAGGTCGCGTACGGCACTGAGCGACATGAACACGTACCCGTCCACCGGGACGCCCGTGAACTGCTGCACGGTGTTCATGAGCATGTCTGCCCCGCCATGGACGTTCGCGCCGTTGATTTTTCCCCAGCCGTAACCGGGAATGTTCACCCAGGTGTCACGCGGGATGCTCAGCAGGTTAACTTTGCCGTCCGGGTGAACCTGCGCCAGCATCAGCGTGTCGGTGCGGGTCGTGAAATCAAGCGGTTTGGGCGGGTAGGGCCAGGTGGAGGCCGTCCAGTCGTAATCCACGTCCATGCCCGCCAGCACGACATTCAGCGGGCGGTCGGCCTTGCGGGGCAGCGTGCCGTAACGCAGCAGGGCGGGAATGGCGGGAGACACCAGGGCCAGCAGACCTGCCAGGACAAGGAGCGTAATGACAAGCGGGCGACGCACCGGGCGAGAATAGCGGGAAGAAGGGCACCGAACCAACCACCTAAAGTTGCGCAGGCAGCCAGCGCGGGCCACAGCGATTCCTTGTGCAGCGGCCCTTTGTACAGCGACCCTCTTTATGCCCCTGCTCGTTTTCCCACGCGGGCCGCGCTACCCTGCGGGCACATTCCCTTTCTGGAGGTTTACCCATGACCAACCCTGTTTTGCCCGAGTCGTTCCGTGCGCTGCGTATGGTGAAAGACGACGCCGGCGTGCGCCCGGAGTTTCAAGTGCTGCCCACGAGTGCCCTGCCGGAGGCGGATACCCTGATTCGCGTGCACTTCAGCAGCTTGAATTACAAGGATGGCCTGGCGGTGGGGGGCCGCCCCGGCATCCTCAAAACCTACCCCATGACGCCCGGCATCGACCTGGTGGGCGAGGTGCTGACCTGCGCTACGGCAGCGTTCAAACCGGGTGACATCGTGATCGCCACAGGCTGGGGCCTGGGCGAGCGCCACGACGGCGGATTTGCCGAGCTGGCCCGCGTGAATGCCGAGCACCTGGTGCCGCTCCCGGCGGGCCGCACGACCGAGTGGGCCATGAGCGTGGGTACGGCGGGCCTGACGGCCATGCTGGCGCTGATGGCCCTGGAGGATCACGGCGTGAAACCAGATCAGGGCGAGGTGCTGGTGACGGGCGCGGCGGGGGGCGTGGGCAGCACCGCCGTGAGCCTGCTGGCCACGGCGGGGTTCAACGTGACGGCCAGCACGGGCCGCCCCGACGAGGCCGAGTACCTGCGGCACCTGGGCGCCGGGCAGATCATCCACCGCGACGAATTGACGGCCCTGAAACGCCCGCTGGAAAAGGAGCGCTGGGCGGGCGTGATCGACAACGTGGGCAGCACCACCCTGGCGGCGGCGCTGGCGAGCACACGCACGCACGGCACGGTGGCCGCGTGCGGAAACGCCGGGGGCGTCGACCTGCCCGCCACGGTGTTTCCCTTTATCCTGCGTGGGGTGACGCTGGCGGGCATCGACTCGAACACCTGCCCCAGCGCCCGCCGCAAACTGGCGTGGCAGCGGCTCTCTGCCGATTTGCCGGAGGGCAAACTGGACACCGTGACGCACGTTCACGCGCTGGACGATGTGCCTGACCTGGCGCAGCAGATTCTGGCCGGACACGTGCGCGGGCGCACAGTCATCCGGGTGAAGGACTGAAGGAAAAGTCCCAGAGGCAGGCCCTCACCGACTGACCTACACTGCAAGAACGTCAGAAAGGAATAAGGCAATACACATAGCCGCAAGGTAAGCTCGACAGGCCATGAAGAAGCTCATTCCGCTGTTGCCGCTCGGCCTGCTGTTCACGGCCTGTCAGACCACCCCCCCCGCCCCGCAGCCCAGCGATCCGGCCATCGTGCAGATTACCGGCAAGGTCAGCAGCGGGACGGGCACGGGCACCATTGAGCTGCGGGACGGTGTGTCGGCCGGCGCGGCCACGCTGTCCAGCGCCAGCATCGCGGCAGACGGCAGTTTCACGCTGCCGCTGCCCACACCGGACAAACTGGCTGGCAGTCTGGTTTCCGCCGACACTGTGCTGGGGCAACTCGGCTGTGAGGGTACCCTGACTTCGGGGACGCCGGGCACCAGGGCTTTTGGTTTCGCGGAACTGCAGGCCACCCGCTCCGGCGCGACCATGCAGGTCATGACCTTGAGCACCGACCTGAAGTTCCTGCCGCCTCACCTGGCCTTCAAGGGCCATGCCTGGGTGTACACCGATCAGGCGACCACCCTGAAAGGTGAGCTGGACTGCACGAAGCTGATCAACTCGCCCGACACCATCAGCCGCTTGACCGTCAGCGTTGACACCCGAACCCGCGCCGGCTGGAATGTGCTGGAACTGGCCGGCCGCACCTCGGGCGTCAGCCTGCCCACCAGCGCCAGTGCCTCGGCCAGCGTCGTGCAGGACGTGCCCGGCAGCAACTGGCGCACGGTAAACGACATCGCCAGGGGCATCACCACCCTGTCGGCCCAGGTGAAATAAGTCCAGATAAAGGAACGCGCCAGGCCTGACCAGCAGCAGGCCACCCCGAAGATGAGGTGGCCTGCTGCTGGTTTTTACAGGTTATCTGGGCGCTTCGTTCATTGCGGAACGAGTGAACCCACATTCACGGCAGGCAGCGAGGAACCCAGGGTCACCTGTTTGCTGGCGCGGGGTTCCTGCACCTCGCCGTAAATGCCGTTGCCGTCGTGGTCGCGTCCCCCGATCACCTGGTAGATGCCATCACCGACGTAAGCGGTGAACTGGCCCAGGGTGTTCAGGGCCGGCTGGAAGGTGCGGCCCTGGGCGTCCTGAAGACGCAGGCCCAGCATGTCGCTGACAGCGGGGGCGTTCAGGGCGGCGGCGGCATTGAGCATGCCGGCACCGAACAGGTCGTCCGATCCGGCAGCCCCCAGGTCGGTGGCGGTGCTTTTCATGCGGGCCAGGGTGGCCTCGGCCCCGGTCGTCACGCCCTTGCTGAGCAGCAGGGCCGCCAGGGCGCTGGCCTGCGGGGTGGCCTGGCTGGTGCCCGCCATGGCCTGGTAGGACGGCTCGTTTTTCTGGTAGTTCCAGGCGGTACTGAAGATGTCGTCCGGGAAAGGCTGGCCGTTCAGGGTGCCGCCGTTGAGGTGGCTGGCCCCCAGGGACGCGCCACCCGGCGCACTGAGTTCCACCTTGGGGTAGTGGTTGCTGTACCACGCTTTGACGGGGGCGCTGCCGCCGGACAGGGTGACGCTGCCGACCGCCACGGCGGCCGGGCAGGCGGCAGGGTAATAGGGCGTGGCGCTGCTGTCGTTGCCGGCGGCGGCGAAGGTCAGCACGCCCCTCTCGCGGGCCGCGGCGATGGCCTCGCACATGGGGGCCGCTTCCTCGCTGGTCAGGTCTGGCCCACCCAGGCTGAGGTTGATGACCTGGGCCGGGTGCGGGTTGGTCACCTGCGGCGGCTTGGGATTCTGCGCGGTGGGCGCGGGGAAGGGAACGGCCTGACCGGCGGCGTATTGCAGGGCCGTCGTGAGGGTGGCCACATCGGTGCCCTGGCTCCCCAGAACGCGCAGGGGCAGCACCTTGACGGGAGCGCGGTAGCTTGCGCCGACCACACCCGTGGGGCTGCACCCGGCGCAGATAGGCGCAGCATTCTGCCCCCAGTTGGCCGCGATGATGCCGGTGACGTGCGTACCGTGCGTGGCCCGATCCCCCAGGCTGTCGGGCGCGCCCGGGTCGGTGGGATCCGTGTCGCCGTCCACGAAGTCCAGCGCGCCTTCTTTGGGGCCATACAGCTTTCCGGCCAGGTCCGGGTGCTCGAAGCGCACGCCGCTGTCCAGCACCGCCACCGTGACCGGCCGGGTGTACTTGCCGGCTTCCATGTCGCGCCACACCGCCCGGTAGCCCATCAGCGTAAAGGCCCACTGCAAGGGGGCGTACTGGTCGGTGGGCAGCAGCGGGGCGGCCAGCGTCTGCCCGGTCATGGGTGCCTGGCCTGTTCCCGTGGAAAGAACGTGCAGGACGCGGTTGGGCACCGCCCGCTCGACGTTCGGGTCACGTCGCAGGGTGTCCAGGGCCTGGCGGGTGGCCGGCACGCTGAGCACCAGACTCTGACCCGTCAGGGCGCGTTTCTGCGGGCGCGTGACCCCCAGTTCCTGAAGGGTCGCGGCACTACGCCCGGCAGAGCTGGCCGGTGCGCTCTGCGCCTGGAGCCCGTCGCTGCTCAGCACCGCGTCCCGGAGGGTTCCCGAGCGGTACGTCACGATGATGCCGTTGGACTCGCCGGCTGCGCCCGAGTTCAGCGCCGGGGTGCCCAGCGTATCGGCGGCGCTCACGCTGGCCTGCTCCTGTACGCGGCCGCTCAGCGTGTACTGCGCAGCGCTCACCTTCACCAGCGCCGTACCGCTGGTCTGCCCGTCGGCGGCCGTCCATTCCACCTTGAAGGTGTCTGTCAGGGTGGGGCGGTCAGCCTGCAGCGGGGTCACGGCGTTGCGATCCGCCGTCACGGTCAACGCCACCGCGCCCGAGCCGGTCTCGCGGTTCACGCTCAGCCACAGTGGCACGCCGGTCACGCGCCAGGTTCCACCAAAGGACTGGGTCACGGTGGTGGACGTGGCCTGCCCCAGGTCGACCGTCATATCGTTCAACTTCACCGGAGCGGGCGAGCAGGACATCAGCAGGGCCGTCAGGCCGCCTAAGGCAAGGGCACGTTTCATTCCTTCACAGGATGCCGCACCGAGGCTGACGAATCGTGAATGCCGCACCGAAGCAGAGACCTTGCAGGCGGCTATGATGGCGGGAATGCCGAGTGGACGCGTTCACAACCTCATCAACATCGCGGCGTACTCGGTGCTGGCAGCGGGCGTGCTGTACGCCACCCGCACGAACCTGCTGGTGGTCACGCAAGTCCAGACGTTGAACTTCACGCTGGGGTTCATGGCCGGCACCTTCCTGCTTTCCCCGGACCTGGACCTTTCCGAGGGCCGGGTGGACAGCAAACGCCACTGGGGCCTGCTGGGCTTCCTGTGGGTGCCCTACGGCATGATCTTCAGCCACCGGGGCCTCAGCCACACCTGGATTCTGGGGCCACTGACGCGCATTGCTTACCTGGCTGTGGTCATCGCGCTGATCGTGGGCCTGCTGCGCACCTTCGCGCCGGACGTGCAGTTGCCGCGCGTTCCGCACCCCATCAGCGTGAAGTTTCTGCTGCCCCTGATCCTGGGGTATTACCTCAGCCAGTGGCTGCACCTGATCGCCGACGGCGTGAGGCCCGACCACGGCGTCAGAAGAACCAGCAAAAAGGTCAGGGACTTCGCCAGGGCCAGGCGTTGAGGGCAAACAGGAAAAGACTAAAAAAATGTTGATGGCGCTGGAAGAGACATGCCACGCGCTCAAAAAAGGGGCCAGTGGCGCTGACCACTGACCCCTCCCCTCTTACTCCTTACTTTTTCATGGCGCTGGGCGGCAGATTGGGCATTTTGGGCGGTTTCATGCCGCGCATGCCTTTGCCGCCGCCGCTGGACATGCGTCCGAGCATTTTCATCATCTCCTTCATCTGCTCGTGCATTTTCAGGAGTTTGTTGATGTCCTGCACGTCCACGCCGCTGCCGGAGGCGATGCGCTTGCGGCGGCGCCCATCGATGATCTTGGGGTTGCGGCGTTCCCCCACGGTCATGCTGGAGATCATGGCGTCGATGCGCTGAAGCTGCTTCTCGTCGATGTTGAAGCCCTCGGGCAGCGCGCGGCTCATGCCCGGAATCAGTTTCATCAGGTCGCCCAGCGGCCCCATCTTGCGAATCTGCCGCAGCTGGTTGAGCAGGTCTTCCAGGTCGAAGTCGCCGGGTTTCTTGGCCTCCATGGCCTTCATGTCGGCTTCCTGCACGCGCTCGATCAGGCCCAGCACGTCGCCCATGCCCAGAATGCGCCCGGCCACCCGATCCGGGTGGAACTGATCCAGGCCGGTCATCTTCTCGCTGGTGCCGGCGAAGTAGATGGGCTTGCCGGTGACGCTGCGCGCGGAGAGGGCCGCGCCGCCACGGGCGTCCCCGTCCATCTTGGTGATGACCAGGCCCGAAACCTGCACGCGCTGGTCGAAGGTCTGCGCGACGTTCAGGGCCTCCTGACCGGTCATGGCGTCGATCACCAGCAGGGTCTCGGTGGGGTGCAGCTCGGTTTGCAGCGCCGCGAGCTGATCCATCAGCGCCTCGTCGATCTGGAGTCGGCCGGCGGTGTCCACGATCACCAGGTCGCGGTAATCGGTTTTCAGGTACTCGTCGAGGCGGCGTTTGGTTTCGGCGGGCGTTTCGCCGTCATTCACTTTCAGCACCGGCACGCCCACCTGCTTGCCCAGCACTTCGAGCTGGTCGCGGGCGGCGGGGCGCTGGGTGTCGGCGGCGACCAGCAGCACGCGCCGGCCTTTCTTCTTGTAGTGCGCGGCCAGTTTACCCGTGCTGGTGGTTTTCCCGGCGCCCTGGAGGCCCACCATGAACCACACGTTCCCCTGCGTTTTCAGCTCGGGCTGCGCGGTTTTGCCGCCCAGCGTGTCCACCAGTTCGTCGTGCACCAGTTTCACGACGGTCTGCCCGGCGTTCAGCGACCCCATCACGTCCTGCCCCACGGCCTGCTCACTGACTTTTGCCACGAAGTCCTTGGCGACGTTGAAGTTCACGTCCGCTTCCAGCAGCGCCATGCGAATCTCGCGCATGGACGCCTTCACCTGCGCTTCCGTCAATTTCGACTCGCGCCCCACGCGGTCGAGAATGTCCTGCAACTTGTTACCGAGCGACTCAAACATGCGAAAAAGGCTATCACGGGCTGCCTGACAGGACTGGAACGTGGCTCGGTTAAACCCATGACTGGCCCCGATTCATTACGTTGCCCTGTCTGGCCCTGAAATCAACGCCTCGGCGTCTTCCACTGGCGAATGAATAATACGATGAACCAGACCCAACTGAGTGCGGCCACAACTGGACCTAGGACTTGCACGAAGGGGAACTGGGAGTAAGCAATGACATGATCGGGATTGGCCCGGTCGTAACGAATGGGAATCCAGTCGCCCACCACCAAAAATTTCGTTCTTGAACACAGACCACTATCGAAACTTGACTTCCTGTTGATGACCGTCAAACTTATCCGCTCGTCGTGATACTCTTGCCCGCCAACCTTGTAGACGTAGTGGATGGCACAGTCACCCTGCCCCGTGTAGAGGCCCACCACCTTCGCCGTGGCTTTCTGCGCGTTTTGAATGGAGAAATACTCTTCCTTTTCAGCCTGGCCCACGCTCACGAAGAAAAACACGAAAAGCGTAATGAACAAAACAATCATGAACCTCGCAGCCACAGTAAATCCCTTTTAAAGCAATGCCCTGACGGGGCTGTAGGAATATGGAAGGATGCACATACCCATCCAGAATAGCGTTCCAACAGCGGTTGGAAATGCGGAAATGCAAGGGGCACCTGTAAACCAACGCGCCTTAACCCCATGAAGTGCGCGTTGAATTCCACGTATGCTGACGCATGCCCACAACCGAAGACCAGCGGATTTCCTACCTGCCCGTGCCGACCGAAGACACTGCCCATGAGGGCGTGAAGAAACTGTGGGCGAAGGCCCAGGCAAACATGGGCTTCGTGCCCAACGTGTTCCGGGCGCAGTCGCTGAACGGCGAGCAGTTCCTGGCGTGGTGGAATTACTTCAATCTGCTGGTGAACAAGGAGGGCTTCCTGAGCAATGCCGAGCGCGAGTTGCTGGCGGTGGTGGTCAGCGGCCTGAACAGGTGCAATTACTGCGCGGTCAGTCACGGCGCGGCCCTGCGGCACTTCACCGGGGATACCGTGAAGGCCGATTCCGTGGCGGTCAACTGGCGGCACGCGCACCTGACCGCGCCTGAGCAGGCGTTATGCGCTTACGCGGAGAAACTGACCCTCTTTCCTGCCAAGATGGTGGAAGCTGACCTGCAACCGCTCAGGAACGCCGGTTTTTCGGACGAGCAGATCATGGAGGCCGTGCAGGTGATTGGGATGTTCAACATGACCAACCGCGTGAGCAGCGCCCTGGGCTTCGTCCCGAACGCCGAGTATCACGCGCAGGGCCGCAAGTAAACGAACGTTCATCCTCAGGCGGCCCGGCCTCCAGACCTGCGAACATGAGGCATGTTGACCCGCGCTGACCTGGAAGCCAGGGAGGAACACTTCCTCGCCCCCTACGCCACGCGCAGCGCCCAGGCCAGGCGCATCTACCTGGAAGGGGAAGCCGAGACCCGCACCGCTTTCCAGAAAGACCGCGACCGGGTGCTGCACACCACCGCTTTCCGGCGCCTGGAAGCGAAAACGCAGGTGTTTCTGAACCCGCAGGGTGACCACTACCGCACGCGGCTGACGCACACGCTGGAGGTGCAGCAGGTGGCACGCTCGGTGGCGCTGACGCTGGGGCTCAACGAGACACTGGCGGAAACCATGGCGCTGGCGCACGACCTGGGCCACCCGCCTTTCGGTCACGCCGGCGAACGCCTGCTCGACACCTTGATGGCCGGCGAGGGCGGCTTCAACCACAACGTGCAGTCGCGCCGCATCGTGACGCATCTGGAAGACCGTTACCCGAATTTTCCGGGCCTCAACCTGACGCTTGCTACGCTGGACGGCCTGAACAAGCACAACCGCGCCGGCCTGGGGCAACCCAGCCTGGAAGCGCAGGTGGTGGACGCCGCCGACGCCCTGGCCTACACCGCGCACGACCTCGACGACGGGCTTCGCAGCGGCCTGATGACCGCCGAGCAGTTGAGCGACCTGCCGCTGTGGACGGAATTGCGGGTCAGGACGGGCATCACGTCCACTGCGCTCACCTCACAGCAGCGGCGCACGCTGCACCGCGAGCTGCTGGGCTGGCTGATCACGGATCTCACCGAAACCACCGCGCAGCATCTTCAGGAAAGCGGCGTTCAGTCGCCGGAAGAGATTCGGCAGCATCCACACAAACTCGTGGCGTACAGCCCCGCCATGCGCGTGCTGCTGACCGAAACGGGCCACTTCCTGCGCCAGAACCTGTACCGGCACTGGCAGGTGGAAATGCAGGTCGAGCAGGCCGACCGTGTGCTGAAAACGCTGTTCGGCACCTTCACGCGCCGCCCCGGCCTGCTGCCGCCGCGCCCACAGGCCCGCATCGACGTGGATGGCCTTCCCCGCGCCGTGTGTGACCACATCGCCGGCATGACCGACCGCTACGCGCTGGACATTTACGCCCGCCTCGTGCCCCCGCTGGGCCGATGAGACCGGGAGTTGACAGTCTGTGCGGTGCCTGTTAGATTAACTCCCGCTGCTCAAGCGGCCAGCCAGGACACAGAGAACGCGAGTGTAGCTCAGCTGGTTAGAGCGCACGCCTGATAAGCGTGAGGTCCCCAGTTCAAGTCTGGGCATTCGCACCAAACGGAATCCGTACTCGATTGAGTGCGGATTTTCTGTTTCTTTTGAACTGGGACTCGAACTCTCATAAAGGCTGTTTTCGTACCAAAGCGTGAGGTCATTGGAGCTGAATTGTGTGGTTCCAGCGGCCCGAAGCGTGAGGTCACACAGCCTTGTGGAAGGAGTCGAGTATGAACTTCACCCTTGGGCACCACATTCAGGACTTTCTGGGGTACGGCCGCCAGAAGGGGCACAGCCGGAACACCCTGGTGGCGTACAGGAATGCGCTGCGGGCTTTCGAGCAGTTCGCGCACGCCCACAAGGTCACGACCGTCGAGGGGGTCACCAGGGCGCTGCTGCGCGAGTACGCCGAGCACCTGAGCGAGACCATGAAGCCTGGCGGGGCACACGCCCGGCTCCGCCCCCTGAAGACGTTCTTTACCTGGCTGGAAGCGGAGGAGGTTATTCAGAAGTCCCCCATGACCCGCGTGGCGATGCCGAAGCTGCCCAGGAAAATCCTGCCCGCTGTGGGAACCGATGACATGCAGTGCCTGCTGGCCGCTGCCCAGCTGTCGAAGAACCCCCTGCGCGATAGGGCGATTCTGGCTGTGCTGTTCGACACCGGAGTCAGGGCCTCAGAACTCTGCGGCCTGGGCCTGGCCGATATTCAACCTGGCGGGCGGCTGGAGGTTCAGGCCGCAAAAGGCGGACGCAGCCGTATCGTCCCTATTTCCCGCGTGGGGATGCGCCACCTCACCCGGTACATTCAGTCGGAGCGGCCCCAGTCACGCCTGGACACCCTGTTCCTGACCACGCCGCAAGCAGGCATGACGCGTTTCACCGTCGGGCAGCTTCTGGAGCGCCTCTGTCATGCGGCGAACATTCAGCAGTACAGCGCCCACTGCTTTCGGCGGGGGTTTGCCGTGAATTACCTGCGGAACGAAGGGGACGTGTTCACGTTGCAGCGCATCATGGGCCACGCCACGCTGGAGATGACGAACCGGTACGCCGTTCTGGTGACCGAAGACCTGAAAGACGTTCATCGGCGGGCCAGCCCCCTCAGCACGCTCAGTAAGGGGCGATGAGTATGCCGAAGAAAGGTGCGGCCGATGAAGCAACCTTGGGTGGAGCGCGTGGCAGCGTCGAAAGCCAGGAAGGACAGGGCGCGACGCCAGGGGAAAGCCAGTTTCTGAAAGCCACGGAGGCCCGCACTGAACGAATGCGCTGGGTCACCCTGGGGCTGAGCCGGAACCTGAACCAGATTCGCTGGGCCTGGGAACGCCCCGTCAAGGCGTATGACCACGTCTCCGTGCCGATGCAGCAGGTCATGACCTTGCTGGCCCTGGTGACCCTCTTCCCCATCGAGGAAATGGTGTATGACCTGGCGGACGACGAGCAGTGCACCCGCAAGATTCCCGCCTGGGTCGGGCCAGACCTGAACTTGAGCAACCCCGGCGGCTTCCTGGCGAACCTGCCCCAGTGGCGGCGGGCGGTGGCCCTCAGCAAGGTCGAGGTGTACCTGGAACCCAGGGGACGCCACATCGCCGGGCTGCGGGCCTGGCTGCCTCCATACGACGGCACTCCGGCCTGGAAGATGGAACTGGACGCGCCGCGCCTGGCAGATATCGTCCACTGCCTGATGGAGATTCTGCCCGCCTGGGGCCTGCCACCTCTCCGCGTCAAGTTTCCACCCACGCCCCAGTGATCTCAAAGTTCTGAAGGTCATCTCTGAACTCCTGGTAGTCACAGTCTCGGCTGCCAGGAGTCACCGTAATGGTGGGTCGCCAGAATCGGGTTGGCACGGTGTACAGGTGCTGGAGCTGGTCATTCTCGATGACCGCCAGCGCCAGGTAATCGGTGTCCCGCTGGTAATCCTTGCTATAGACCTTTGACGCCTGGTAGGACGTTCGGAGTGGGGGCAGACGGAACTGGTAGCTGGGCACAGCGATGTGCGCGGATGGGCGGCGCAACCCGACTTTCACGTCTACCCTTAAACCGTTCACCAGCAGGTCGTAAGGGGCTTTGCTCGCGGTCTCAGTGACGTTCAGTCCCTCGCGGCGCATGAATTCTGCGACCAGTTGCTCTCCCAGAGCGCCTTTGTTGTTGCTGAGGCAGTTGCTGCCGAGCCGAAACTCCTTTCGGCGGCGTTTCACTGTGGCGCGGCTGATGCTGAACATGGCTGCCAGTTCGGCGTCTTTCAGGCCAGCCGCGTGGGCAGCCATAAAAGCAGTCGGGTCTACGTGTTTCTGGTACATGGTGGAACCTCCAAATGGAAAAGAAGTCCGCCCAGCAGGAACTGGGCGGTCAAGAAGCGGTAAACCGATTGTTAAAAAGGAGAGTTATTGGTCAGGGCAAATCCGAGGGCTGCTTAAGGCAGTGCTTCAAACTGACGGAGTGTGTTTTCAGCCTCTTGCTCACTTCTGGCGTAGACACGCGTTTTGCCGCCACCCCAGGCAGCACTGAGTGGTACAGAGAAGGACTGGAGGTCGCTCAGATCAGGTGAGGAGTGCAGGTCTGCCAACACCCGCTTGGTATGAGTGCCGTCCAGGGGCGCAAACGGCGAGAGGCCCAGCAGGGGATGAACAGAGTGGTCAACGCCCTTCCAGGCGTGCAGGTGGGGTGCACGGCGCTTCACCTTTCGAGTGCGGGTCTTAAGGACAGAGTTAAACTTCTTCATGTGTTGCTGTTCTCTGGGTGTCATTGCCTTGTATAACCCCAAAGCTGCCAGGCAACCGTGTGGCACTGCCCCGAACAGGGTATACAGCTCGGCAGCGAGAGTGACGGTGGCGTGCCGGTGATGTGGGTTGTGGGTACTTTTCCGGTACTCCGGTGTGGCGATGTGTTGAATCGGGTTGACCCAACGTGGGTCGCGTAAGGGTGGGATATGGAAAGCCACGATGACCTTGGGGCGCTCAGGGTCGCCCAGCGGAAATCTCGTCTGTCTTCCCCGATGGAGCATCTGCAACAACTCAGTATCACGTAGGTGTTTGGCAAGGTCTTTGTGTCTTGCCGAGTCGTGAGGGGCAAGTGCAGCCAGAAGATGATGCTCAAACAGCCGAGGCCGATTTGGTGCGTGCAGAGCCACCACATGCCGACCACTGTATTTATTAACCCCGCGACCTGCGTACCAATATGCCCAGGAGACAGCCTCAGTGCTCAGGTGTGGTGCGTGGAGTCTGAGCGCCTGAGCATGCGCGGGCCAGCCCAGCACACTCGACCGTTCCGCAATAACGTGGCCTGGACTGGTGACGCCGTGACGAGTTCGACGGTGAAGTAGATGTTTCGCCAACTCGTTTTTGTCCCCTTCACTGTGTGGGGAATCATGATGCCGGTTCTTGGCGTTGAGGGCTGTCCAGGTATATAGACGCCCTCGGCTTCGCACATCGTTTCGTTCTCACGTTCCTGCTCCACGATGCAGATTCCGACCCCGCCTGTACCGGTCAAATTTAAGGTGTAGTCAGCGGGGGCAATGACGGCGTTGCATGATGTCAAGAACGCAATGCCGGTGGTGATTCCGAGTATCCAGCGTTTCGCTTGTTTCATACTTTTTCCCTGGGTCGTTTACCAGCCCAGCTTGGGGCGCGACATGATGCACTCGTAGCTGGCTGTGGTGTCGTAGCCACTTCCTGAAGTAGCGCGGCGGCAGGATTCGGCTTTCCAACCGGCGGCCCCAGCTTGTTCATCTCTTCCTCAAACGAGGAATCGCTCGGTGAAACGGTCTGGTACGCGTACTTGGGGGTGCGGAAGAGCTGCGAAGCCAACAGCAGCAGGAGCAACAGGTTAGTCAGCATGAGGACGCGTGGCAGCCACACGCGCAATTCGTCGGTGTCCCTGGGCTGTGACCGGGCAGCAGGTTGGGCCTGGGGAGCGTTCAGGGTCGCGGGCGGTTTCGGGGGTGGGACTTGTGCGGTGGGAACTTCATGTCGTCCGGTCATGGGTGTTCTCCTTGATGGGTGATGAAGGGGCGTCGATGTCCGCGAGGCCAGCCGAGATGCCTGCGGGGGCAGGGAGGCGACTCGCCGCGGGCAGTCGGGTGATGGTCTCCGTGATGTGCTCCGCGCTGCGGAGATACGCGACGAACATCAAGATGGCGACGGCCCCCATCCCGATCCCCAGCCAGTTCCCGGCCAGAAAGTCGTAGAGGCCGTGGATAACAGCGGCGGTGCCCACCCCCAGCAGCAGCAGCGCTGTACGGCGTTGTGGGGCCAGCAGGCTCAGGCCCAGGTAATACCCGGCGATGCCGCTGAACACGCAGTGCAAAAACGGCAGGGTGATGAGGCGCAGAAATTCAAGCACCACATAGTTGCCGCTCCCGACCACGCCGTAGGTCATGCCCAAGGTGTTCGTGTAGTGGATGGAGTACGCCACGGCTTCTGCGACACCGAAGGCCAGGCCGCTCAGCCCGGCGTAGAAGGCCGCTTCGCGGGGCGTGCTGATTTCCCGGAGTTTCACGGCCAGCCAGAAGAGAGGCAGAAGTTTCACTGCTTCTTCCAGCAGGCCCACGCCAGCCACGTACCCCACCAGGCGGGCGGGACTGAATGACCACCCTGATGTTGTTCGGCGGTAAATTTCAGGTAATGTGCCGTTGAAACATGAAGACCCTCCTCATCTCTATGACCCTTCTGACCATATCTGTCGCCTCTGCTGCCGAAGTCACCTTCGCTGCTGGCTACCCCCTCAGCCAGTTGTCGTACCGCCAGGGTGACCTACGATTCAGTGCGAACTACGCGCACTTTGGGAGCGAAGGGATGGGCTTCGGCCTTGGACTAGCTTACCTGAAGGCCATGCCCATGACGGGCGAACCAAACCTTCAGCCGTACCTGGGCCTTGGTCTGGACGCCCTCATGATGCCGACCATGGGCACGGATGTCGCCGCCCTGACCATTGGTGTTTACCCACATGCCCTGGTGGGCTTGAAGGTTCCCACCAGTGAACGGGTGAACCTCTTCGGGGAAGGTCACGCTGGGTATCTGTTGCCACTGGGTGGAACAGGCAACTTCAGCGTGGGAGCGCGAATTGGTGTGGGTTACAGCTTCTGACCTACTGAGGCTGCCAGTCCCTGGGCCGTGAAGCTATAGCCAATTCTGGGAACTGGGATTCCAGTGCTGTGCGGCGCTCCTGATGACGCTGGAAGAACTTCTCCAGCTCTTCCTGGCCGGGTTCGTCCTGTAAGTCCACACTGGGACTCATCAGGTGGCTCATGGCGTTCAGGTTGGTCAGGACTTGCAGGTACGCCAGGCCCACACCGGCAGGCACACCGGTTTCGGCGAGGCGGGCGCGGATGGCCTCAACATCAAAGAATTGCATCATGGGAGTTCCTCCAAAATGGAAAATCCCCCGGCCCACTGAGGGGAACCGGGGGACGCGAAGGGCGAATTGGCCTATGGGCTTGATGCACTCGTGGGGTCAGTGCAAGAAGTTTGCGGTCATGGAAATTGTGCTGTACGATGGTCAGTGTTCGGGTTCTGTCAGAAGAGGCATGCGATGGCCGACGCACACAAAATCAGAAAACGCCGTGCAGGACAGCGAAAGACTGGTTAGAGCGCGTCCACGCAGCTGATAAGCGTGAGGTCCCCAGTTCAAGTCTGGGCATTCGCACCACCAAGACGACAAAAACCCCCGGTTTCAATGCCGGGGGTTCGTCTATGTATCTGGGATGTGCACCTTGACCCTGCTTTATGCAGGGCAGTTCAGGTCGGGGCCTTCTTCACCTCGACCTGAGCGCCCCCTACCGGTGGCGAATGCGTTCCAGCAGGGCGGTGTTGCGCGTTTCGCGCTGGCGGCTGGCGGCGATCTGCCAGGAGGACGCCGATCCGGCGGCGTAGAAGCCCTCGCGGGCGCGAGTAAGGGCGGTGTACACCAGGTTGCGCGACAGCATGGGCATGTGCGCCTCATGCAGCACGCCCAGCACCACCGGCCACTCGCTGCCCTGGGCGCGGTGAACCGTGAGAGCGTAGCCGAGTTGCAGGTTGAACAGTTCGGCGCCCGCGAGTTCCACGACATTGCCGTCGAAGTCCACCGTGAGGCGACTTCCCTCGGCTTTCAGGACGGTGCCCAGCGTGCCGTTGAAGATCTCGTTGGTGTAGTCGTTCTTCGTTTGCACCACGGTGTCCCCGGGCCGCGCTTCGCCCTCGGCAATGCGAATGCCGCCCTCGCCAGGGTTGAAAAGGCTCTGGAGGTGGTGGTTGAGCATGTCCATGCCTAGCGGCCCCTTGCGCATGGGGGTCAGCACCTGCACGCGGGTGGGGCCGCCCAGTTCGCGCACCATCAGGGCCACGCGCCGCGCGCCGCCGTCACTGTCGGTCTGGGTGAGGTTCAGCCGCGGGTCGCCCCACTGCGGGGCCTGGCCGTGCAGCAGCCCGTGCGCGGCGCGGATAATGGGGTTCTCGGCGGCCTGGCGATACACCTGCGTGAGCCGCACGGTGGGGGCGGCCTGGGCCAGCGCCAGCAGCGGCAAGCCGGCGTCCACCGGGGGCAACTGATCCGTGTCGCCCACCAGCAGGATGCGTGCGCCGGGCGGCACCGCGCTCAGCAGCGAGAGCATCAGGGCGTCGCCCATCATGCTGACCTCATCGACAATAAGAAGGTCGTAGGGGGCCGGTTCCAGGTGGTTGTGCCGGAACCCGGCGGGGCCGTAGCCCAGCAGGCGGTGAACGGTGCTGGCGCTGCGCCCGGTGACTTCGCCCAGGCGGCGGGCGGCCTTGCCGGTGGGGGCACACAGGCCCACTTCCAGGCCCAGCCGCTCGGCCAGGTCGGCCACCGCGCGGGTGGTGGTGCTTTTGCCGGTGCCGGGGCCGCCGGTCAGCACCACCAGGCGGTGGTCGGCAAGCAGATCAAGCACGCTGGCCTGCTCGTCCGAGAGGCCCCGCGCCGCGCCGGCCGGCACAGTCCACTCTTCACCGGCAGGGGGTGTGGCCATCAGGGTGCGGATGATCTGCGCCAGCTTCTTCTCGGCTTTCAGCACGTGCGGCAGGTAAATGCGCCCGCTGGCCCCCTCGTCGCCGGCCTCCTGCCCGAACAGCGGGGACTCATCGTCCGAAAGCCGCCCGAGTTCCACGGCGGTGTCCACCGCCAGTCTGGCCTGCCCGGCGGAGACGCGGGTGTAGTGCATGACGCCCTTCTCGGCGCGTTCCCGCGGGAGGTAACTGTGTCCGGCCTGCGTGCCCGCCAGTTGCAGGGCGTACACGGCGGCGGCAGTCAGGCGGCGCGGGTCGTCCAGCGGAAGGCCCTGCGCCTGCCAGAGTTTGTCGGCGGTCTGAAAACCGATCCCCTCGACTTCCGTGAGGGCGAACAGGTCGGCCTCCAGGCGTTCCAGCGCCGTTTCCCCGAAGTGCTTCACGGCCCGCTGCGCCTGGCTAATGCTGAGGCCCAGCCCCTGGAGGCCCGCCAGCAGGCGGCGTTCCAGGCCCTGCTGCCCCCAGCTCTGCACCATCTTGTGCAGGGTGGTTCCAGTGACGCCCGGCACTTGCAGCAGCTTGTCGGGCTCGGTTTCCAGCACGTCGAAGGTGGCGCTGCCGAAGGTGCGGGCAATGCGCCCCGCCAGCACCTTGCCCACCCCCCCCACGCGGGCTTCGAGGTAGGCGGCCACGCCCGCCTCGGTGAGGTCGCTGGGGGTGGCTTCCAGCACCATATTCAGCACGCGGTACTGGTAGCCGTACTCGCGGTGCTCCTCCATGACCACCTCGGCGCTGAAGGTGTCGCCGGCCTCCACGGGCGGCATCACACCGATCACGGTGGCGTCGGGGTCTTCACCCTCCTCGTTTTTCAGGCGGGCGGTCATCACGGTAAAGCCCGAATCCGATCGGAAGCGCACCTTGTTCACGCCCCCTGACACGCGGTAGGTGGGGGGAGCAGGCGCGGGTGACATGCCCTCCAGAATACCTCACCTGGGCCGTAATGTGCCGCCTTCATTCTGATGCCGCTGAACTGAGACAGGAAGCCAGGCCACCGACCATCAGAAGGCACAAAAACTCCAGACGTTGAAGAACGCCTGGAGTCTCATGCCGGGAATGGCTTTAGTGAGGGGTGATTTTCGCCACGACCTGGGACGCGGCGCGGCGTAACCAGCGCGGGAAATGATGAGGAACGCGGCGCTGCGCCTGGGCGGTGTCGTGGGTGGCGTTCAGTCTGGCTTTGGTGAGGAGGTCGAGGTCACTGGCGTACATGCACCGATTATGGCAGCTAAGGCTGAAAAAAGCATGTCATAGACGTCGTTTTTCAGTTTTAAGGCGTTCGCGTTTTTGTCCTGGCGCTTTCAAGGCCGGGCCAGATCTTTATTCAGCAAGCTGCATAATACCCTGTTCTATGCGGATAGACTTGCAGTAGACTTGACATTTGAATAGTTGGGCGCATCCAGCAAAGCTGGACAGTAGGGAGAACGGCGTCAGGCCATTTATCCGCAAAGGCCTCCGAATTACAAGGGGAAAGTAGCCGGAGCGGTACGTCCCCGGCCTGCTTCTCAAGCGGCTATTTTTCCGGTGTGCCGTGTTTCAGCGTCGGCTGCCCAGCGCTTTCAGCCAGCGCAGGGGCTCTTTCTGCGCCGGCTTCAGCGTCAGCCCCAGGTCGGCGGCGATCTCCTCGGCAATGGCGTCCGGCGAACGCTCGCCGGCGGTCAGGTGCCGGGCAAACGCTTCGCCGCTAAAAGCCTTCAGGCGCTGCTCGACCTCGCCGGCCTCCCAGGAAACCGGCGGGTCATGGCGGCGCAGCCGCGCCTGCACCACCTCAACGGGGGCCAGCAAGGTGTAATGGTGCACGGCCATACCCCGGTCTTTCAGGCCGCTCAGCAGGCGGCGGTGCCGGGCCACATCCGTCAGCGGCATGGGCACGATCAGGGGGCCGTCGGCCTGCTTGACCGCAAATTGCAGGGCGTCCAGCATCAGCGGAATCCACATGGGGTGGGTCTGGAGGTCGCCGCTGAACCGGGGTGTCAGTTTCTTCAGCGCGCGGCCCATTTCTTCAGGATCGAACAGGAAACTGCCGGGCAGCCGCGTATGCAGCACCTGCGCGGCCTGCGTTTGCCCGATACCGAACGGGCCATTCATCCAGATGATAGGGAGAGGGACGGTCATGTCGCCGCCCAGCGTACCCAGGCTATCCTCTCAAAATTGGCACGAACCCGAACCACAAGCTCTCGCTCGCGTAGGCCGTGACGCGCCTGCCTGCCAGGGTCTCAGTCCATCTCGAAATCGATGACGACTGGCGGTGGGCTTGGCACTTTTTTCTCCGCAGTCTCTTCCTGCGCGGCGCCCGGCTCACGCCCCGGAACATTCGCTTCCCCGGGCAGGTGGGCCTGAGCTTCAGCGGACTGGGATTGAGATTCGCCTGGCTGGGCTTCACCCGACTGAGCATGAGTGGCCTGGTTATCCTGCGGGGCCTGGGGCAGGGTGCTTTCCAGCGCGCTGGAGGAACCAGGCTCGGCGGCTTCAGCGCCGGGGACACCGCTTGCGCTTGTGGGCACAGGCATCTCGTCGGCTGGTAGCGCCGTGGCGGGCTGGGCGCGTCCGCTGCCCGTCAGGATGGCCGGGCCGAGGGGACGCGCGGATTTGCCCTCGCTGCCGGCCTGCCCGGTGACCTTCACCGCGCCGGACTCGTGGGCCAGGTCAGCGGCCTCACGGCGAATCGGGGGCGCGGACGTGTCCGGCTTGACCCAGCGCGTTCCCAGCACAGCGGGGCCGAGCGGGCGTTTGACCTCGATGGGGGCGTTCAGCACCGTGGCAAGCGGCGCGGCAGGCGCAGGCGTCGTGGCAGCAGCCTGAGCGGTCTGGTCGCCCCCCTCCGCCCCCATGGCCGCCCGGTGCGCCACGTGCAGGATGGTGTCCACATCCATTTTGGTCAGGAGGCCCTTGGATTCCAGGGTACTGAGGAGGGCCAGGGCCAGTTTGCGGGCGTACTCGGCCTCGTTTTTGGGAAGGGCAGGCGGGGTGGAGCCACTGGTCATGCCGTTCAGGTTAGCGTTCCGGCGCGGGTGTGGCATGTGAAGCGCGGAGCACTGTGCGGCGCGGCCGAGGTGGCCCACCAACCCGGACGCGCCGGCGTTCAGACCCGGCACCGGTGTTTTGTGCGTGCTGGGACGTTCCAGCCACGGTGACACCGGCACGGCCGGCGCAGGGCCTGGCGTGTGGATGATGGTATTCTTAAGCCGTTTGCAGTGACGGCAGACCTGTCCAGCACCCACTCGTCCGCCCGGCGAGGCGCTAGCGTGATGAAGTGGCCAGGAATTTGAGGAGGAAAAGGAATGTTTAACTGGAAGTACAAGGGGTCAGGCCAGTGGCCGTTTATCCTGCACCGTGCTTCAGGATTGGCGATCCTGCTGTACCTGATGCTGCACATTTTCAGCATCGGTTCCATTATTTTCGGCGAGAAGTTCTACATGGACATTCACCACGTCTACGGCCTGCCCATCTTTCGCCTGGGCCTGATTGGCCTGGCGACGCTGGTGGCCTTCCACGCCTTCAACGGCCTGCGCATCATCCTGATGGACTTCACCAGCTTCGGCGTGCGCGTGCAGAAGCAGACGTTCATGGCGGTGATCGTCCTGACGCTGGCCTTCCTGGCCTTCTCGCTGTACATGAACATCCCGCGCATCCTGGGGGGCTACTGATGATTCGCGCCCGCACCCTGACCGACGCACGGCAACAGGCGCACAGCAACGCCGAACTGAACTGGTGGCTGTTCATGCGCGTCAGCGGCCTGATCCTGGTGTTTCTGATCCTGGCCCACATGTACATGACCTTCCTGCAGGTCAGCGAAATGGACGCCACCTTCGACGCGGTGGTGAACAAACTCAGCAGCCCGGCCTGGAAGCTCTACGACTTCCTGATTCTCTCGCTGGGCCTGATGCACGGCGCCAACGGCCTGCGCTACGTGCTGGAAGACCACATCCGCTCGCGGCCCAACCGGGCCTGGCTGAAAATGCTGATGTACACCCTCATCGGTCTGCTGTTCCTGTACGGCACCGTGGGACTTATCGCTATATAAAGGAAAACCTATGCATCATCGTTACGACGTAGTTGTGGTTGGCGCGGGCGGCGCCGGACTCATGGCCGCCCTGTACGCCGCGAAAGGCGGCGCCAGTGTCGCCTGTATCAGCAAGCTTTACCCCACCCGTTCGCACACCGGCGCGGCCCAGGGTGGCATCGGCGCGGCCCTCGGGAACGTGCAGGAAGACCACTGGGAATGGCACATGTTCGACACCATCAAGGGCGGTGACTACCTGACCGACCAGGACGCCGCCGAGGTGTTCAGTAAGGACATTATCGACGTGGTGTACGAACTGGAGCACATGGGTCTGCCCTTCTCGCGCACGCCCGACGGCAAGATCGCCCAGCGCAAGTTCGGCGGGCACACCCGCGACTTCGGCAAGGCCGCCGTGGAACGCAGCTGTTACGCCAAAGACCGCACCGGGCACATGATCCTGCAAACCGTGTACCAGCAGAACGTGAAGGCCGGGACGCTGTTCTTCAACGAGTACCACGTCACGGATCTCTTGATCGAGAACGGGCGCTGCTCGGGCGTGGTCGCCTACGACCTGGCGAGCGGTGAACTGCACACCTTCCACGCCAAGGCCGTGATTCTGGCGGCGGGCGGGTACGGGCGCATCTTCAAGATCACGTCCAACGCCCTGACGCTGACCGGCGACCTGATGAGCATCTACTACCGCAAGGGCCTGCCGCTGGAGGACATGGAGTTCTACCAGTTCCACCCGACCGGCCTCGCCAAGCTGGGCATTCTGGTGACCGAGGGCATTCGTGGCGAGGGCGGCATTCTGCGCAACGCCAGCGGCGAGCGCTTCATGGAGCGTTACGCGCCGACCATCAAAGACCTGGCGCCGCGTGACATCGTGGCCCGCAGCATGACCACCGAGATCCGCGAGGGCCGCGGTGTGGGGCCAGACCGGGACGCCATCCACATCGACCTGACCCACCTGCCGCGCGAGGTCATCGAGGGCAAACTGGCCGAGATCACCGACCTGGCGCGCACCTACCTGGGGCAAGACCCCGTGAAAGACCTGGTGATGGTGCAGCCGACCGCGCACTACGCCATGGGCGGCATTCCCACCGACCTCAACGGCCTGTGCCTCAGTGACGGCCAGGGGGGCACCATCGAGGGCCTCTACGCCGCCGGTGAGCAGGCCTGCGTGTCGCTGCACGGCGCCAACCGCCTGGGCACCAACAGCCTAGGCGACCTGGTGGTGTTCGGACGCCGCGCCGGCATCTACGCCGCGCAGTACGCCCGCCAGGTCGAATTTGCCGACCTGCCGCAGAATCCCGAGGCCGAAAGCCAGGCGGTGTTCGACGCCCTGAAAGAGAGCAAGGGCAGCGACAACGCCTCGGCCATCCGCAAAGAGCTCCAGCGCACCATGATGGAGAACGTCGGGATTTTCCGCAACGGCCCCGACATGGCCAAACAGGTCGAGATCATCAAGGAACTCAAGGCCCGTTACAAGAACGTGGGCGTGAGCGACCCCAACCGCCGCTACAACAGCGACCTGGTGGAAACCATGGAACTGGGCTTCCAGCTCGACTGCGCCGAGGTGATGACCGCCTGCGCGCTGAACCGCACCGAGTCGCGCGGCGCCCACGACCGCGAGGACTACCACGAGCGCGACGATCAGAACTGGCTCAAGCACTCGATGGGCTACAAGGACCTGCACAACGACGGCAACGTCATCATCGGGTACAAGGACGTGGCCCTCAAGGGGTTCACCCGCTCCTTTGAACCCAAGCCCCGCGTCTACTAAGAGCTCTGTCCAGGGTAATGCCACTCATCACCCGGCAGGGACTTAACGAAAAAGGATCGTGAAATGACTCAAGCACCAACCGCCCATTCCAGCGTGGCCCCCGCCCCGGCCGGAACTGTTCCGCTGATGAACCTGAAGGTGAAGATCATGCGGTTCGACCCGGAAAAGGACAAGAAGGGCCGCTGGGTGGACTACAGCATTCAGGCCGCCCCGAACGACCGCGTGGTGGACGTCCTGAACGAAATCAAGTGGAATCTGGAACCCAGCCTGGTGTTCCGCCGCTCGTGCCAGCACGGCATCTGCGGCAGCGACGCCATGCTGATCAACGGGCGTAACCGCCTGGCCTGCAAGACGCTGGTGCGCGACGTGGCGAAAGCCGGCGGCACCATTACCATCGAACCGATTCGCGGGCTGCCGGTCGAGCGCGACCTGCTGGTGAACATGGAGCCGTTTTTCGACTCCTACAAGGCCATCATGCCCTACTTCATTCACGAAGACCCGTTCCCGGCCAAGGAGATGTACCAGTCCGAAGCGGACGCTGAGAAGATGGCGCACTCGTCGAACTGCATCCTGTGTGCCTGCTGCACCACCAGTTGCCCCATCTTCTGGGTGAACGGCTCTTACCTCGGCCCCGCCGCCATCGTGCAGGCGCACCGCTTCATTTTCGACACGCGCGACCAGGCCACCCAGCAGCGCCTGGGCATCATGAACCAGAATACCGGGGTATGGCGCTGCCGCACCGCGTACAACTGCACCGAGGCCTGCCCGCGCGAAATTCCGATCACGCAACTGATCGAGGAAGTCAAGCGCGCCGTGATGTTCGGCCAGGCCTGACACCCCGCACCGCTTCCCCGAACTCCACTCCCCGCTGTGAAAAGCCGGGGAGTCTTTTATTTGACTGGCTGATTAGACTGAGGGCATGATTGTCATCCCCAGAACACCGCCCACCGTGCGTGGCCTGCCCATCGTGGGCAACATGCTCGACCTGATGGCCACGCCCGGCATGCGCGCCTTTTTGACCCGCGCCTACCAGCAGCACGGCCCGGTTTATCAGGTGCGGGCGCTCAACACGGTGATGACGGTGCTGGCCGGCCCCGAGGCGAATACCTTCGTGATGAAATAGGGTCACAAAGTCCTGCGCTCCGAGGAAGCCTGGCGGCCCAACGACCTGGAACTGGGCGCGCAGCGCAGCATGATCAGCCTCGACGGTGAGCAGCACCGCCTGTACCGCCGGGCCGAGAGCCGCGCGTATTCCCGCTCTCACTTCGCCGCGAATGTTCGCCCCGCCCGGAAAGTCGCTGCCGCATACCTCGCACCCTTCCAGGCCGGCGACGACTTTCCGGTCACGGCGTTTTGCAAGAGTGTCATCACCGAGCAACTGGCGCGGATCGTCGTGGGGGGCACGGCCCGCCCTTACCTGGACGACCTGCTGAAATTTATTCAGACCGCCCTGATGGTCACCGTGACCAAACAGTTGCCCCGGCTGGTGCTGCACAGCCCCGCATACCAGCAGTCCAAGGCGCGCGTCTTGCAGATGGTCGAGAACCTCATCGCGGAACACCGCGCCCACTCGCCCGAAGAAACGGGCCGCAGCCCGGATCTGCTCGACGACGTGCTGGCCGACGCGAAAATCCACCCGGAACTGTGGGGCGAGCGCGACCTGCGCCTGGCAGGCCTCAGCGCCTTTATTGCCGGCATAGACACCGCCGCCAACAGCCTGGCCTTTGTGCTGTACCGCTTGCATAAGCACCCCGAGTACCTGCCTGACATCCGCGCTGAAGTGGACGCCGCCTTCCGTCACGGTACACCCAGCGCCGAGCAACTGGCCCAGTGCAAGCACCTGCTCCACTTCGTGATGGAGACCATGCGGGTTCACCCCATTGCCCCCGCCATGAACCGCACCCTGACGCAGGACATCGAGTTCGGCGGATACCACCTGAAAGCCGGCACCAACCTGATTATCGGCACCACCGTTTCGCACGGCCTGGAGCGGTTCTACCGCGATCACGAAACCTTCGACTCCACCCGCTTCGCCGCCCCCCGCAGCGAACACCGCCAGCCGGGCGCCTACGTGCCTTTCGGCGTGGGCGCCCACACCTGCGCGGGCAGCGGCATGGCCGAGGGCCTGATCATGCTGAACGCTGCCGCGATTCTGCACACCCTGGACTGTACCCTTCCCGCCACGTACACCCTCAAGGAAACGGCGCGCCCTACTCCCAGCCCCGACGCCAAACTGGTGCTGAAAGTCGGGCAGGTCAGGCACGCGGCGGTGAGTCTGCTGGCGTGATGCCCCGGCAGCGCGCCGTCAAAGCCAGGAAGTTCACTCGGCCGCACGGGCCTGAGCTCCCAAACCATATGAAAAAAGGCCAGTTCGCCCTGGTTCTCTAACCAGCAGATCGAACTGGCTTGGCCTGGCTCCGCAGGAAACAAGGCAGTCAGGTGGGGCGAATGTTCCACTTCAGGGCGTCATTCGGTAAACGGTTCCAGTTGCGCCGTGAAGCGTGGGCATGGAGGCAGCCCTCCCCTTTAAATGACCAGCACGCCGTGGTGCTTGGCTTTCTCCTCGGGTTCGACGTGAATGGTGACGTGAGCGCCTTCCAGTTCGTTGGTCACGGCTTCTTCCAGGCGGTCGCAGATGGCGTGCGCCTGCGCGACGGTCATCTGGCCGGGCACCACCAGGTGAAATTCCACGAAAGTCACCTTGCCGGAGTGGCGGGTGCGCAGGTCGTGCATTTCGAGGGCGCCGCTGGCGTGGGTGCTCATGACGTGCCGGATGCGGCTTTCGGTGCTTTCGTCCACGCCCTTGTCCATCAGGCCACCGACACTGTCGGACAGCAGGTGCCAGCCGCTCCAGAGGATGTTCAGCGCCACCACAATGGCGAGAAGGGGGTCAAGTTCGGCCCATCCGGTGAGCTTGGCGGCGACGACACCGATCAGCACGCCCACGCTGGTGACCACGTCGCTCATGACGTGCTTGCCATCGGCCACCAGCGCGGGGCTGCGGTGCGTGCGCCCGAACCGCAGCAGGAAGCTGGCCCACAGGAAATTCAGCACACTGGCGCCCAGGTTGACACCCATGCCCAGGTAAGTGGCCTCGACGGGTTTGGGGTTCAGCAAGTCCGGAATCGCCACGCGCAGGATGCTGAAGGCCGCCAGCACGATCAGGACGCCTTCCACCACCGCGCTGAGGTACTCGGCCTTGGTGTGCCCGTAAGGGTGGGTCTTGTCGGCCGGGCGCTGCGAGACCCACAGGGCCAGCAGCGCCGCGCCCGCCGCAACCACGTTGATGATGCTTTCCAGCGCGTCCGAGTACAGCGCAATACTGCCGGTCAGGCGGTAGGCGATAAATTTCAGGGCCAGCACGGTCAGGGCCACAACCACGCTGACCGCCGCGATGGTCACGGGGTTGCCGGTGGAGCGTGGGGGGGCGGTCATACGGTCAGGCTAACAGGGTTAGGCGCGGCGAATTCTGCCACTCCGGCAAGGACACTTCAGGTCTGACTTCGCCGCAGGTACGCCTCGCCTCTGGCGGTCAGGCGCAGCAGTGAGAGGTTCGGGGTGTCGCTTTCGGCGTTGCGGCAAAGGCTTTTCAGGGCGCAGGGGCCGCAGGAGCACGCACCCGCGCCGCTCTGGGCTTCCTGCACAAACCCGCCCCCGTGCAGGGTGCGCAGCATGCCGCCCAGCACGTCCTCGGTGGTGCCGAGTTGGCGGGCCAGTTCGCCGGGCGTGCGCGGCTGCCCCGCGATGGCCTGGAGAATCTGCGCGAGTGGAGCAGTCACCTTGTTGCCCTCACAGGCCCAGCGCGCGGGCCAACTGGTACACCAGGAAGGCCATGATCCAGGCGGCGGCGAGCTGGTAAGCCACGGTGATCCAGGCCACGCGCCGCCCGTGTTCCTGCGCGATGGCCCCCACGGTCACGATGCAGGGCGTGTACAGCAGCACGAACACCAGGTAAGCCAGGCCCGAGGCGGGCGTGAACGCCCTGGCCAGGGCGGCCGCCAGCGGGCTTTTCTGGTCGGCGCCGGTGTCTGCGCCCAGTTGCGGCAGCGCCAGGACGGTGGGAATCGCGGCGACACTGGTTTTCAGGGCGTCCCAGGTGGCGCCGAGCGCCTGTTTCGTTCCTTCAATCAGGCCCAGTGGGGCGGGGGCGGCGGCCTGCTCGCCCAGGTAGATCTGGCCGAGCGTGCCGACCACGACCTCCTTGGCAATGAACCCCGGAACGAGGGCACCGGTGGCCTGCCAGTTGCCGAAGCCCAGCGGCGCGAAGAGGGGCGACACCGCCTGCGCAACGCTTCCGAACACGCTGTCTTTCGGGTCGACCTGCGCGAACTTCCCGCCGGACACGGCAGGCAGGGCCAGCAGCAGCCACACCACGGCGACGGTGGCCAGAACGGTGGTGCGGGCGCGTCTGGCGAAGCTCTTGGTGCGCCGCCAGGCGTGCTTCCACAGCACCGCCCAGGCCGGGAAACGGTACGGGGGGAGTTCCAGCAGCACGCCGCCCCCCTCGGCGGGCAGGGCCGTGCGCCGCAGCAGCCACGCGAACAGGAAGGCCATCAGCATGCCCAGCAGGTACATGCTCCAGACGATCCAACTGCCGGAGCGGGGGAACAGCGCCGCGGCGAAGATCACGTACACCGGCAGCCGGGCCGAGCAGCTCATGAACGGAATGATCATGCTGACCAGCACGCGGTCGCTGCGGCGTTCCAGGGTGCGGGTGGCGCTCACGGCGGGCACGTTGCACCCGAAGCCCAGAATGAGGGGAATGAAGGCGCGACCGTCCAGGCCCAGGGAGCGCATCAGGCGATCCATCAGGAAGGCGGCGCGGGCCATGTACCCGCTGTCCTCCAGGAAACTCATGGCCAGGTAAAGCACCAGCAGCGTGGGCAGGAAACTCAGGACGGTGCCCACGCCGGGAATGATCGCGCCGACCACCAGGTCACGCAGCAGCGGAAGGGACACCAGCAGCGCCGAGGCCCAGCCCGCCGCGGTCTCCTGAAGCGGCTCGCCGATCAGGTCGACGAACGGCGAGGCGACGCTGAAGGTCAGGCGGAACACCAGCAGCACCAGCGCCAGAAACAGCGGAATTCCGAAGAGGGGGTGCAGGGTCAGCCGGTCGAGTTTCTCGGAGAGGGTACGCCGCGCCTGCACCTGCGGCACCGCCAGGCGGGCAATGTCCCCGGCGCGGGCGTAGCGGGCCTCGGCAATGTCGATCAGGGCGTCGGTGTCCTGCGTTTCCAGTGCGGCCAGGTGCGCGTCGGCGGCGTCTATTAAGGCCGTGTGGCCGGTGGCGCTGAGGCGCCCGCGCACGCTGGGGTCGCCTTCCAGCAGCGCCAGCGCCAGGTAGCGCCAGGCGTGCGGCGGCAGGGTGGGCAGGTACGCCATGCGCCCGGTCAGGTCGGCCACGGCGTCCTCGATGGCGGCGGGGTAGCGCACGCCGATGCCCAGCGTGGCGTGTTTCAGCGAGTGTTCCAGCAGTGTCTTTGTTCCCTGCTGGCGGCTGGCGACCGTCTCGGTAACGGGCACGCCCAGCGCGCGGGACAGCGCGGCGGCGTCCACCGTCAGGCCTTTTTCCTTCGCCTCGTCCACCAGATTGAGCGCCACCGCGACGGGAATCCGGAAGTCCATCAGTTGCAGGGTCAGGTACAGGTTGCGTTCCAGGTTACCGGCGTCCAGCACGTTCAAAATGACATCCGGCCCCTCGTCGAGCAGGGCCGTGCGCGTGACCAGTTCTTCCGGAGTGTAGGGGCTGAGCGAGTACGCGCCGGGCAGGTCGAGCAGATGGATGGTGCGCCCCTGAAGTTGCAGGTCGGCCTGGCGCTTCTCGACGGTCACGCCCGCCCAGTTGCCGACTTTCAGGTTGGTGCCCGCCAGCGCGTTGATGAGGGTGGTCTTGCCGGTGTTGGGGTTGCCGACCACCACGATCCGCGGCTCCCGGACCGCCTGGAGGCGCTGAATGGTGTCGCGGCAGGCCTGCTCGTCGGGCACCAGGGCTCCAGGCGGGCGTGGGGCAGGCATGGCGGTCACAGCCTGGCTCACTGCCGCACCGTGATGCCGTGCAGGTCGGCCCGGCGCAGGGCCAGGGCGCTGCCACCGATCCGCAGTTCGGTGGGGTCGCCCATGGGGGCGCAGCGCACCACCGTGACCCTGGCACCGCGCACGAAGCCCAGTTCCAGCAGGCGGCGGCGCAGCGGGTGCTCCCGGTCTAGCGAGACGACGTGACCGGACTGGCCGGGGTGCAGCGTAGCGAGAGGCACGTCATCCATATACCCGACTAGAATACTCGGGATTAGCCGGGATGCAAGTCCCCTGACCGGTATTTGTCTACCGAGGACGGGGAGCCCTCCGCTCCAGCCGACCTTCAGCGCAAGCGCTCAGGCCGGGCGTGTTTTCCGCGCCGGCTTGGCCCCGGCGGGCGTGTGACCGAAGGTGAATTCATTGCCCTGCACGTCCACATGGGCCTCTCCCCCACCCTTCAGTTCACCGAACAGCAGCAGGTCGGCCAGCGGGCGTTTCAGGCGTTCCTCGATCACGCGGGCCAGCGGGCGCGCGCCCATCAGCGGGTCGTAGCCCAGCTCGGCCAGGCGGGCGCGGGCGGCCTCGCTGACGGTCAGGGTGACGTTCCGTTCCGTCAGTTGCGCGATCAGTTCGTTCAGGAACTTCGTGACGACGTGCCCCATCACTTCGCGCGCGAGGGGCCTGAAGTGAATCACCGCGTCCAGGCGGTTGCGGAATTCCGGCGTGAAGGTGCGCTTGACCGCTTCGGCTTCCTCGCCGGCGCGGCCCTCGCGGGAAAAGCCCAGGGCCGGCCGGCTGGCGTCGGCGGCCCCGGCGTTGGTGGTAAAGATCAGAATGACGCCGCGAGCATCGACTTTCTTCCCGGCATGGTCGGTCACGGTGCCGTGATCCATGAGTTGCAGGAAGATGTTGTATACGTCCGGGTGGGCCTTCTCTATTTCGTCGAGCAGCAGCACCGCGTGCGGATTTTTGGCGATGGCGTCGGTCAGCAGGCCGCCCTGGTCGAAGCCCACGTAACCGGGAGGGGCACCGATCAATCGGGCCACCGTGTGCGCTTCCTGGTACTCGGACATGTCGAAGCGCAGCAGTTCCAGGCCCAGGCGGTCGGCCAGGGCGCGGGCCAGTTCGGTTTTCCCGACTCCGGTAGGGCCAGCGAACAGGAACGCTCCCTGCGGTTTCTGCGGGTCGCGCAGGCCGGCGCGGGCCAGTTTCACGGCGCTGGAGACGGTCTGCACCGCCTGATCCTGACCGTACACGCGACCTTTCAGGTCTTCTTCCAGCGTGGCGAGGGACTTCGTTTCCTCGGCGCTGACGCTGCCCACCGGCACGCGGGCCATGCGGGCCACCGTGGCCTCGATGTCCTTCACGCCAATTTTTCCGGTCTTGCCGGCCGACGACAGGGCCGCCCCGGCCTCGTCCAGCACGTCGATGGCCTTGTCGGGCAGGAAGCGGTCGCGCAGGTAACGGGCGCTGAGTTTCACGGCGGCGTCCAGCGCGTCCGGGGTGTACTTCACGCCGTGGTGCTCGGCATAACGCGGCGCGAGGCCCCGGAGGATTTTCAGGGCGTCGTCCTCGGAGGGTTCGGGCACGTCCACGGTCTGAAAGCGCCGCCACAGGGCACGGTCTTTTTCCAGGTGGCGCAGTTCGGCGGGCGTGGTCGCGCCCAGAACCCGCAGCCCCTTGCCATGAGCCGTGCCCCGCGCCAGCGCGGGTTTCAGCAGGTTGGCGGCGTCCACGCTGCCGCCCTCGGTGGCACCCGCGCCGACCAGGGTGTGCAGCTCGTCGATGAACAGCACCGCGTTTTGCCCCTCCAGTTCGGCCAGTACGCCCTTGAGCCGCTGCTCGAAGTCACCGCGGTAGCGCGTGCCGGCCAGCAGCGCGCCCAGGTCGAGGGCGTACACCTCCGCGCCCTTCAGGAACCCCGGCGCTTTTCCGTCGGCCACGCGCTGCGCGAGGCCCTCGGCCAGGGCGGTTTTGCCCACGCCCGGTTCACCGACCAGCACCGGGTTGTTCTTGGTGCGCCGCGCCAGGATATGCGTCATACGTGTCAGTTCGGTGTCGCGCCCGATCACCGGGTCGAATTCCCCGGCGCGGGCCTGCGCAGTCAGGTTGCTGGCGTAGGCTTCCAGCGGGTTCTGTTCGGCGGGGGCCTCCGGCTCTGGCTCCTGCACCCCGTCCACCCCGGCCACGCGGCGCTCGCGGCTGCGGCCCTCGACTTTCGCGGTGCCGTGCGAGAGGTAACCCAGCAGGTCGAGGCGCGTGACGCCCAGGCCCTCCAGCGCGGCGCGGGCGGGGCTGTCTTCCTCCTCCATCAGTTCGACCAGCACGCGCAGCCCCCCTGCCTGCTCGTGGCCCTTGCCGCTGGCGTGCAGTTGCAGCACTGCGCCCTGCACCACGCGGTGAACGCCCAGCGTGAATTCCGGCTGCGCGCCCCCCGGCACGACCTCCAGGTCATCCAGGCCGTCGAGCAACCGGGTGCGCAGGCGCTGAATATCCAGCCCCAGGGCCAGCAGCGCCTCGCGGCACTCGGGGTCGTCGAGCAGCACGTACAGCAGGTGCTCCTGCGTGACGTACTCGTGCCCGGCCTCGCGCGCCAGGTCAGCGGCCCGTTGCAGGGCCTCTTGCAATGCCTCGGTAATCATGGGGTGTCCTCCGGTTCGGCGACCACCATCAGCGGGTGACCTTCGCGCCTGGCGTGGTCGGTCACCTGCGCCACCTTCGTTTCTGCCACGTCCTTGGTGTACACGCCCGCGATGCCCTGACCCTTGTGGTGCACGGCCAGCATGATCAGTTGCGCTTCCTGCTCGGCCTTGCGAAAGTAGCGTTCCAGCACCAGCACCACGAACTCCATGGGCGTGTAGTCGTCGTTCAGGAGCAGCACGCGCCACAGCCGGGGCCGCTGCGTCCCGGTGCGCTCCAGCGTCTGCGAGCGGCCCTGACCGCCTGGTCTTGTCATGGGGCACAAGATAGCGGGGGAACGGGGCGGGGACAGTGGCGTGCGGCCAGGGCCATTAACGAACGGTGATGAGAACGCCTAACATGAAGGCGAGGGTGACCAGCAGGGCGCGCTGCCAGTGGTTGGCCTGACCGGGCCGGGTCAGCGGCATGGACAGCAGCAGGGCCAGGGCTGGCAGCAGCGGCCAGACGGGCAGGTGACGGCGCCACAGCAGAAAGAGGCTGAGGGCCAGGCTGACGGTCACGGCGAAGAAGAGGGCGTGGTGGGGCCAGCGGGCCTGATCCTGGCGCCAGCCCCGTTGCAGGCTGAGGCCCAGCAGCAGCAGGCCCGCCAGCAGCAGGGCGGTGACGTTCAGGGCCAGGTGCGGGGCCGTCATGGTCAGCCCCCGCTGCCTTCCTCAGCGCTAGCCCTGGAGCCGGCCTCGGTGACCACCTCGTTCACTTTTTCCTCCAGGCGGCCCAGCTGGCGCGTCACCGGGTCGGTGGCGACCACGATGGCGGCCAGCACGGCCACGGCGGCCACCAGCAGTTGCAATTGCAGGGTATTGAGGTCAAGAAAGGCCAGCGTGCCGACCAGGGCCGCCGCGACCAGCACGGCCGGCAGGCTGCGGTCACGCCGGCGACCCGCCAGGGAACCCCCCCAGAGTCCGAAATGGGCCGCACGCAGGGAATTGAGGCGCAGGAAGGCCAGGGTCAGAAACGCGCCCACCAGCGGCCACACCACGAACTGCTGCTGAATGGCGTCTTTTCGGGCGTCGGCCTCGCTGATGCCGTGGCCCAGCCCCACGCCCAGCGTCACGATGCTGAGGGTAAAGGGCACATGACCGTAGAGCCACGCCTGTAAGCGCCCCAGCTGGCCCCCGAGGTGCGCGAACAGCAGGGGCAGGGCGCGGGCCTGGTCGAAGTACAACCGCCACAGCGCCACCACCGTCAGAATCGACATCAGGGCCGGCACCAGGGTCTGTACGCCCAGTTCCTGGCGGCGGCTGCCACCCACCACTTCGTTGAGCACCGCGCCCAGCGCGATGATCTGCAGCAGGCCCACCCGCTCGGGCAGGTGTTCCTCGTGCGGTAGGTCGGTCTGGCTGGTCTGGCTGCGGCGAATCATCAGGGGCAGCAGCAGGTCGCTCAGCAGCGCCCCCACCCACACCCCGAACTGCGCGGTACTGCCGGACGGCAGAGCCAGTGACCCCAGCCACAGCGCCGCGACCACCAGCGTCCCGCCCCCGCTGCGGCGGGCGAAGGGGCCGGCGTGCGTGCGGCCCTCCATCAGGGACGTGACCCCCTGAATCACGCGGTTGACCCCGTAGGCGGCGGCGAACATCCAGCCGGTCTGGTGCAGGTCGCCGCGCACGGTGACAGCGATCAGGGTCATCGAGATCAGTTCCAGCACGGTGCCCCAGCGGTAGACCCGGCCCTCGTTGCCGTAGCGGGCCGACAGCAGCGCGTTGCCCGCCCAGGCCCACCACACCGCCAGGAACATCAGCGTGAAGGCGGCCACATTCTCCAGGGTGGGCGCGTCACCCAGGCGTTTGGCGAGCTGGTCGAAGGCCACCACAAAAATCAGGTCGAAAAACAGTTCCAGCCACGAGACCTTCTGTTCGCGGCCCTTGCCCGCCGTGGTATGCGGCGCGTCCTGAAGATCGACCTCGGAGTCGGAGGGCGAAGCGCCGGTCAACGCAGTTTCCCGAGCGATTTACGGATGAGGGCGTCGGCGCTGGCGTCCGGTTCGGCCGCCACCAGTTCGGCCACCGCCGCGCGCACCTGCGCCTCGCGGAAGCCCAGTGCCAGCAGCGCCTCAATGGCGTCGCGGCTGGCGGTGGTGGTGATCCGCGCGGCCCTGCCCCCCGTGCTCGTGGCGCCCGCCGCGAGGTGCTCCGGCACTTTGCCCTGGAGTTCCAGCACCAGGCGCTCGGCGGTTTTCTTGCCCACGCCGGACACGCTGGACAGCAGTTTCGCGTCACCGCTCAGCAGGCCCTGCGCCAGGGCCGAGACCGGCATGGCCGACAGCAGCGCCAGGCCCAGTTTCGGCCCGACCCCGGAAACGCTGGTCAGCAGGTCGAACAGCCGGAGGCTGTCGGCGTCACTGAACCCGAACAGCAGTTGAGCGTCCTCGCGCACCACGAAGCGCGTGCTGAATTCAGCGTTCTGGCCGACCACCAGTTTGGCGAGGGTGCTGTTGGGGCACTGCACCTCGTACCCCACACCCCCCGCGACCACGACGGCGCTACTCTCGCGCACTTCACGCACCACGCCGGACAGGTAAGCAATCACGCCCCCATTGTATGCGTTACGCCCGGAACAGAAACGCGGGCCAGGCCACTCTGCCCCCCCTTGCCCGGCGCAAGTTAGGCTGTTCGGGTGACCTCTCCCCTGCTTTACGCGCCCAACCTGAACGTGCCGCATGCCTTCACCACCCGGCGCGGCGGCGAGTCGACCGGCGCTTACGCTGGCCTGAATCTGGACGACCGGGCCGACGACCCGATCACCGTGGCCCGCAACCGCGCCCGGCTGGCCGGGGCCCTGGGCTTTCCCGCAACCGCTTTCGCCCGACTGGATCAGGTTCACGGCACCGACGTGATCACGGCTGCGGGGCCAGGCGTGTGGGTGGGCGACGCCCTGGTGACAGCAAAGCCGGGCGTCCTGCTGGCCATCGGCACAGCCGACTGCTACCCGCTGCTGCTGGCTGACCCGCAAGCGGGCGTGCTGGGCGCCGCGCACGCCGGCTGGAAGGGCACCGTGGGCGACATCGCGGGCCAGGTGGTGGGGGCCATGACGCGGCTGGGCGCCGACCCTTCACGGATTCACGCGGCGGTCGGGCCGGGCATCTGCGGGGAACGCTTCGAGGTGGGTGAGGACGTGGCAGAGAAATTCAGGGCGGCCGGGCTGGGTGAATTTATCCTCCAGGGCCAGGGCAGAGCGCGCATCGACCTGGCGGGCGCGAACGCCTTTTTGCTGCGCCGCGCCGGGGTAACGGACGTGTGGGTCAGTGGCCGCTGCTCCACCGAAGATGATTTCTATTCGTACCGCCGCGACGCCGGACAGACCGGGCGCATGTGGGCCGTGATCGGCCTGCCGGGGGAACAGGCATGAATCTGCTGCGCCCCGCCGACCTGATCGATCACGTGCAGCAGATCACGCCGGAATTTCTGGCGGCACGCGGCCTGCGCGGGCTGCTGCTCGACCTGGACAACACCCTGATTCCTTACCGCAGTTACCAGGAGAACACCGAGGTGGTGCGCTGGGCGCATGACCTTCAGGACGCGGGGATCAGGCTGTACCTGCTGAGCAACGCCACCGGGAAACGCGCCGACTTCTGGCTGAGCCGCCTGGCTTTCGCGGGCGTCGGCATGGCGGGCAAACCCCACCCACGCGCCTTCCAACGGGGTGCGCGCGAACTGGGCCTGCCGCCCGAGCAGGTGGGCATGGTCGGGGATCAGGTGTTCACGGACGTACTGGGTGGCAATCTGGCGGGCCTGCACACCATTCTGGTGCGGCCGCTGGCGGACAATGGCCTGCCGCACACCCGCGCGGCGCGGCTGCTGGAACGCCAGGTGCTGGGGCGCTACGGCCACCGTTGGCCGCATTGACTGGCCCAGGGACGGCAGTTTCCCGGATCAGATTCTTGTGACAGCGCCGCACATACCCTGGAAACCGGTAGTCTGGATCAGCTTTGCCCCTCACGCACCGCGCACGGGTGGTCTTGCGGGAGCATTCGGAACGGAGGAATGAACGTTGGCTCTTTCGATAGGTGATCGTCGGCTCGGTTCGCTGCTGCTGGAGCAGGGATACGTGAACGACGCGGATTTGCAAAAAGCCCTCTCACGGCACGCCGAGGTGGGGGGCCGCCTCGCGGACGTGCTGATCGACACCGGCATCGTTGCGGAGAAACGCATCGCGCGCGCCATCGAGGAGGCCCTGGGCATCCCGCTGGTGAGCCTGCTGGTGGTCAACCCGGACCCGCAGGCGGTGGGGGCGGTGCAGGGGCGCACGGCCCTGGCCTCGCTGGCCTTTCCGTTCGCGCTGGAGGGCCAGACGCTGCGCGTGGCGCTGGTCGATCCGCTGTCCAGCATCGTCATCGAGAACCTGGAAGACGAGAGCGGCTACAACATCGAGCCGTACCAGGCCATGCGCGACGAGATCATGTGGTGCCTGTCGAGCCACTACCCCGAACTGAACCTGGACGTGCCGATGCCCTCGGAAACCAAGGCCCTCAGCGGGCGGCTGGGGCAGCGCCTGATGAGCCGCGGCTACCTGACCGACGCGCAGTTGCAGGTGGCCCTTGACGCCCAGCAGCAGACCGGCGAGGCGCTGGGAGCCGTCCTGTTGAGCCAGCGCGCCGTCACCGAGGATCAACTGTTCGAGGTGCTGGCCGAACAGGCGGGCACCACGTACCTGCGCGAACCGAGCGGCTTCCAGCCCAGCGAGGAGACCCTGGGGAACATGCTGCGGGCCGACGCACTGAGGCTGCTGGCGGTGCCGGTCGACGAATCGGGGCGCGGCGTGACGGTGCTGACCAGCGACCCGCGCAAGCAGGCGGACATCGAGGCGCTGCTGGGCAAACCCGTGCAACTGATCCTGACGCGCCAGCGCGAGGTCGAGCGCCTGATCGAGGAGTTCTACCCGCAGCGCGGGCGGCTGGGCGAGCAACTGGTGCAGCAGGGCACCCTGTCGCGTGACCAGCTGCGCGAAGCCCTGCAGGTGCAGGCCCGCGAGGGCAAGGTCAAGGCGCTGGGCGACGTGATTCTGGATCTGGGCTTCGCCACGGCCGACGAGGTGGACGGCGCCCTGCAAAAACAGAACGCCGGGGGCGGACGCCTGGAAGACACGCTGGTACAGTCCGGGAAACTCAGCCCGGAGATGCTGGCGCGCAGCCTCGCGGCGCAGCTGGGTTACGAGTTCCTCGACCCGGTACAGAACCCGCCCGACTCCGGCGTGGTGGCGGCCAGCAACATTCAGGACGGCACCGCCCGGCGTTACGGCGTGATTCCCATCCGCATGCAGGGTCAGAGCATGGTGGTCGCCATGAAAGACCCGCGCAACGTGTTCGCGCTGGACGACCTGAAGCTGATCACGGGCCGCGAGATCATCCCGGCGGTCATGGCCGAAAAGGACATCGTTCGCCTGATCGAGCGCTACTACGGCAACACCGGCATGGCGGACCTCAAGCAGGAACTGGACCGCAAGGCCGCCGCCCGCGAGGAAGAGGTCGACCTGACGGCGGGCATGGATGACAACGCCATCGTGAAGGTGGTGGACAACATCATCCGCGAGGCCGCCTTGCAGGACGCCAGCGACATTCACATCGAGCCGTCCGAGCACAGCGTGCGTGTCCGCTACCGCATCGACGGGGTGCTGCGCGACCAGAACGACCTGCCCAAAGGGGCAGCGTCCAGCGTCCTGGCCCGCATCAAGATCATGGGCAAACTGGACATCGCCGAGCGGCGCGTTCCGCAGGACGGGCGCGTACGCTTCAAGAAAGGCAGCATCGACCTCGACCTGCGTCTGTCGACCCTGCCCACGGTGTACGGCGAAAAGGCCGTGATGCGCCTCCTGCAGAAAGCCGCCAACATTCCCGAGATCGAGCAGCTGGGGTTCTCGGATTACAACATGCAGCGTTACCTGGACGTGATCGATCGCCCCAACGGCATTTTCCTGGTGACCGGGCCGACGGGTTCGGGCAAGTCGTTTACCAGTTTTTCGACCCTCAAGCGCATCGCGCGCCCCGAGAAGAACACCACCACCATCGAAGACCCGGTGGAATACGAGATTCCCGGCATCAACCAGTCTCAGGTGAACAACGCCGCCGGCATGACCTTCGCCAAGGCCCTGCGGGCCTTCTTGCGTCAGGATCCCGACATCATCTTCGTGGGGGAAATCCGTGACACCGAAACCGCCGAGATCGCGGTGGAAGCGGCGCTGACGGGTCACCTGGTGCTGGCCACGCTGCACACCAACGACGCGCCCGGCGCCATTACCCGCCTGGAGGAGATGGGCGTCGAGAACTTCAACATCTCGGCGGCGGTGGCCGGGGTACTGGCCCAGCGCCTGGTGCGCCGGGTCTGCCCGGACTGCAAGGCCCCCACCAACGCCGACCCGGATGTGCTGCGCCGCCTCGGCATCACCGAGCGCGAGCTGCGCGGCGCCCAGCTGGTGCGCGGCGCGGGCTGCCCACGCTGCGGCGGCACCGGGTACAAGGGCCGCATGGGCATTCACGAACTGATGGTGATCGACGACACCCTGCGCAAGGCCATCAGCGGCGGCAAGTCCTCCAACGAAATCAAGGACATCGCCGTGGAACAAACCGGCATGAAGACCCTGCGCCTGGACGGCATCGAGAAGGCCCTGCAGGGCCTGACCACGCTGGAGGAAGTGCTGGCCGTCACCGCCAACTGAGCGCTGCCCCGATCTCTAACTGCCCCTCACCCCGATCCCCGCCCCTTTCTTTCCTTGCCCGGAGAAGCCCCCCATGACCCAGTCCATGTCACAGACCAGCAGTCAAGTCGACATCACCGATATCCTGCGCCTCGCCGCCGAACTGAACGCCTCCGACGTGATTCTCACCGCGGGCCTGGCCCCGCAGTACAAGCTGTCGGGCAAGTACGACAGCCAGGGCTTTACGCCCCTGAGCGCCACCGATACCCGCAAACTGATGTACTCCATGATGAACGAGCGCCAGCAGCGCACCTTCGAGGAGCGCCGCGAACTGGACTTCAGTTTCGCGCTGGGCGAAAAGGCCCGGTTCCGCGTCAATGCCTTCATGCAGCGCGGCTATGTGGGCGGCGTCATGCGACTGATCCCCACCACCATCAAGAGCGCCCAGGACATGAACCTGCCGCAGAGCGTGGTGGACATGGCCAACGCCCCGCGCGGCCTGGTGCTGGTGACCGGCCCCACCGGCAGCGGCAAGAGCACCACGCTGGCCGCCATGATCGACTACATCAACGTCAACAAGAAGCTGCATATCGTGACCATCGAAGACCCCATCGAGTTCATGCACAGCAACAAGGAAAGCATCATCAACCAGCGTGAGATCGGGGTGGATACGCTGTCCTTCGAGGACGCCCTGCGCGCCGTGCTGCGCCAGGCCCCCGACGTGATCCTGGTGGGCGAAATGCGTGACTACGAGACCATCAAGGCCGCCGTGACCGCCGCCGAAACCGGGCACCTGGTGATGGGCACGCTGCACACCAACAGTGCGCCCGAATCCATCGACCGTATCGTGGACGTGTTCCCCGAGGAGCAGCAGGCCCAGATTCGCGTGCAGCTGGCCAACAACCTGGTGGGCATCATGACCCAGCAGCTTTTGCCCCGCGCCGACGGCAGCGGGCGCATCCTGGCCTACGAACTGCTGCTGGCCAACCCCGCCGTGCGCTCGCTGATCCGCGAAGGGAAAACCTACCAGATCGTGTCGGTCATGCAGACCAACTCGCGCGAGGGCATGGTCACCATGGACGCCTACCTGGCGGGCCTGTTCCGCCGGAAACTGATCTCCTTCGAGGCAGGCCTGGAACGCTCGCTCGACCCCAAGGAATTCACGCGCCTGGCCAACGACCCCACCACCGGCCTGGGCGGCGCGAACATCAGCGCCCCCACCGCCAGCACCTTTGCCAGCGGCCCCGCCACCGCCACCGGACGCGACTCACTGGGACGTGGTGAGTCAGCACGCGGCGAGTCAGCACGCGGCGAGTCGGCTCGCGGGGAAGCAGGGCGCGGCAACACCACCCAGCAGCCCGCCACCACCACCGGATTCGGGCGGCGTTAACGACGCCCCAGCGGCGCTTCACGGTCAGGGCTGGCCGCTGAGGCGCCCCACTTTATAGACGGCTTCATAAAGGAACTGTTCGCCCTGGATTGTCAGCGTCACGCGGCTGTGGCAGAATGCCCGCTGAATTCTTAACCCGCACACCAACAGGTTTGGCCCCGCATGGCCCACCAGTGGAGGAAGTCAAAGTGACCCAGATCATCAAACAAGTCCGCCTCACCAAAGACGGTTATGACCGCCTGCAAAAGAACCTGGAACTGGAAATGAACCGCCTGGCCGAGGCCACCCGGATTTTGCAGGAACAGATGGAAACCAGCGCCGACAACGAAGACACCGGCCTGGAAGATGCCAAACGCGAGAAACTGAACATCGAAGCCCGCATCGAGGAACTCGAGGAGACGCTGGCCCGCGCCACCATCATCGAGGATCACGAGAACGAGGGCCGCGTGGAACTGGGCGCGATCGTGGTGCTCAGCAACGAGGCCACCAAAAAGGACATGAAGGTGCAGGTGGTCAGCGCCCCTGAAGCCACCGTGATCAGCACCGGCCTGCCGCGCATCAGCGACGACAGCCCCGTGGGCAAGGAACTGATGGGCCGCAAGAAAGGCGACGCTTTCGTGGTGAACCTCGACAACGGCAAGCAGATGAAGTACAAGGTCAAGAGCATCGAGTACTGAGAAAATTCAGCAGAAGGCCAGCCTTCCTGACCGGGGGCTGGCCTTCTTCGTGGAAACTTTCGGGGAGTTGAGCCCGTATCTGTGAACCTATATCTGGGCCATGCCTGGAACTGGCCTGCCGGAACTGCTGCTGATTTTCGCCCTGCTGGTGGGGATGGTGCTGATTTTGCGTGCGGTGTCGAAGCGCACCCATCAGCCGCGGCGCATCAGCGATCTTGAACGCGGTGTGGCTGAATTGAGGGCAAAGCAGAAATAAAAAGGCGGAAGCGCAGGGCCTCCGCCTCAAGACTTGATGGTTTGTTTCAGCCGACGGCTGGCGTTCCCAGACTCTCCAGCACCGCGCGGGTAAACGTTCTGGTGTCGGCGGTGCCGCCCAGGTCGCGGGTGGGGTGCTCGCGCAGGGCCAGGGCGACGGCGCGGTCGACGTGGTTGGCGGCGTCGCTGCGCTTGAGGCCATGGCGCAGCAGCATGCCGACGCTCATGATGGCGGCGGCCGGGTTGGCGATTCCTTTCCCGGCGATATCGGGGGCGCTGCCATGAATGGGTTCAAAAAGGCCAGCACCGTCGCCCAGGCTGGCGCTGGGCATCAGGCCCAGGCTGCCGGGGATCACGGCGGCGAGGTCGCTGAGGATGTCACCGAAGAGGTTCTCGGTGACGATCACGTCGTAGCGGCTGGGGTCAGCGACGATCAGCATGGCGACCGAATCGACGTACTCGTGGTTGAGGTGGATGCTGCGGTACTCGCGGTCACGCAGGGCCTGCACGTCGCGCCGCCACAGTTCGCTGACTTCCAGCACGTTGGCCTTGTCCACGCTGGTGACGCGGCCCCGGCGTTGCTCGGCCGCCCAGAAGGCCACTTTCGCCACGCGCTCGACTTCGGCCGTGGTGTAGCGCATGGTGTTGTACGCGGTGTCGCCGTCGATCTTGCGGTCACCGTCGAAGTACACGCCGCCCAGCAGCTCGCGCACGATCAGGATATCCACCCCACGCGCCAGTTGCGGTTTCAGGGGGGAAAGGTGCTCCAGCCCCGGCTGCACGCGCACCGGGCGCAGGTTGGCGTAGCACCCCAGCGCCTTACGCAGCGCCAGCAGTCCCGACTCCGGGCGCAGCCGGCGCTCCAGTTTGTTCCAGGGACTGTCGTGAGCGCCGCCCACCGTGCCCAGCAGAACAGCGTCCGCTTCCTTCAGGGCGTCCTGCGTCACCTGCGGGAACGGCTCACCGTGCGCCTCGTAGGCCAGGCCGCCAATCGGACGCTCCTCGATGGTCACGTCCGGCGCCACCTCGCGCAGCACCTCCACGGCCGCCGCCGTCACTTCAGGGCCAATTCCATCTCCGGGCAGGGTAATGACTTTAGGCATCGTTGGTTCTCCTCTGGAGAAGTTTAAGGGGCGAAGGGACTCCGGGACTACGGGTCAGCCTCGTCAGCTTTCCGTGCGTCCAGGATGGCCGTGTCCGGCCTGCGCGCTGCGGGCTTCAAGGTGCTCGGCTTCGAGCGGCGCCGGCATGTGGTCGCGCATGTACTCCAGCCAGCCCCCGGCTTTCTGCACGTCCAGCGCGAACTCCGGTACCGGAACGAACTTCAGCACCTGCCCTGTGCGCGTGTTGGTGATGCTGCCGCCCGGCAGGTCAATTTCGGCATCGTCGCCGTCCTGAAACGCCCCCACAATCCCGTCACACTCCAGCGCCAGGAAGCCGTTGTTGATGCTGTTGCGGTAATAGATCCGGGCGAAGTTGGGCGCAATCACGGCGGTGACGCCCGCGCCACGCAGCGCCCACACCGCGTGTTCACGGCTGCTGCCGCACCCGAAATCCGCGCCGGCCACGATGATGTCGCCGGGCCGCACGCGCTTCACGAAGTCCCGGTCGTAATCCTCCATGGCGTACTTCGCCAGCTCCTTTTCCTCGAAGGTCGTCAGGTGCCGGGCGGGAATGATCTCGTCGGTGTTGATGTGGTCACGCGCAAAAACATGGACTCGGGGCATCAGAGGTCTCCTTTCCCCCATGATGGCGCACCGCTGAGCAAGGCAGGGCGCGTCATGCAAACAAGGTGGAGCGCGGGAGTGAAGAAGTTTCGCGTATCAGGAAAAGGGTCGAACAAAGAGAGGGACGGGGCTCTCCGGCTCCTCCGTCCTTCTGGGGTTTTGACGCCCTATTCCCCGGCCGGGGGGTTGGGTTTCATGTTCGCTATGGCCAGGAGAAGTTCGGGGGGCATTTCCTCGTCGTACAGGTCGCGCCAGGTTTCCCCGTCGAAGGTAATTTCGGACTCGATGAAAGTCTGCGAGAGGGGATCCGGGTCTTCCAGGGCGTCTTTCGCCAGGTCGAGGCGCACGGCCACAGGGACGGGCCACTCGCCGTTCTCGGTGAGGCCTGACTCCGTGCCGCTCTGCTGTGCCTGAAAGGTGTCGCGCATCACGTCCCGCGTCCAGCTGGCCCACTTTTCCGGGTCGCCAGCACCGGTGGCACTGCGGAGTTCAGCCCGGATGCGCTCCTCCTGACCGGCGGGAATGTCCTCTTGTTCGTCCCATTCGACGCGGCCATCGGCGTGCACCACTGCCGAGACAGTTTCCATGTTCAGCATCTCGGAGAAAGCCTGAAGGAAATCGTCCTCGACCGGTTCGGCGTCCGGATCGTCGTAACTGAGCCACGTTTCGCCGTCCAGCGAGTACATGGGGTCGACCAGCGGGTAGATTTCGTATCCGCCGCGCACCGACAGCAGGCCGCGCGTCGGGTTCTGCAGGGGCGCAATGTGGCGCAGCTCGAAGAAGGTGCGGCGTACGGCGGGCGCTTCGCCCTCGGGCACGAGTTCGGCGTGGTACTTGGCCCACAGGTCGGGCGTGCTGCCGTGCCACTCGCGGGCCATGTCCTCCAGAATTTCCAGGGCTCCGGCCGGCGGTTCGGGTTCCACGTCGATGCGGCCCTCGGCCCAGTGCTCCACACTGAACTGACCGATGGTTTCGCCGTCGATGCCGAAAGCGGGGTTCTCGTCGATGATGCGGCGCACGCGGGCGGCGTCGCGCACGGGGGGCAGGGACTCCCACTTTTTCCCGTCCATGGAGTGGCGTTGCTCGCGCAGGCGCACCACCCCGCCGGGAATCCCCAGCGCGGGGCCGTCCACCTCGGCGGGCGTGCGGTTCAGCACCACTTCGCCGGTGATGCGGCGCAGCGGCGGCACGGGAATCTGCTCGACATCCTGCGCGTTATACAGCCGGCCCTGATACTTCCCAGCGAAGACCAGCGCGGTGCGGTACTCGCTGGCCCAGGCGTTCCCCGCCAGTTGCGTGCTTTCCAGCGCCTGAAGGGTCGCCTCACGCAGTTGCGGATCTTCCGGCCCGCGAATCAGCGTGGCCTTCGCCTCGGCGGTCAGTTCGGCCTCGAAGGGAAAAATGGTGGGCATCAGGCCCAGTTGCTTGCGTCGTTTGGCTTCACCCATGAGTTCCTCCTGTCAGGTCATTCTCTTCTTCATCTTCGTCGTCGCCCAGTCCGAACAGCGGGTCGAGGTTCACCCAGCTCACGCCGTCCAGACTGACCGCCGTGGGGGCGTAGGACTGGTCCAGCATGCCCGGCGCGGCGCTCAGCAGTTGCTTCATCACCTGCATTCTGACGGCCACCGGCGCCCCCGCCCAGCCTTCCGGCGCGAGTTCCGCCATGCGCTCGTCCCAGAGCGCGGCCTCCCCTGCCCCGGTCGTGCGCCGCAGGCTCTGGCGCAGCGCCTCGGCGTGCTCGGCGTCGATGTCCCCTTCGGCCCACTCGACGCGCCCGTCGGCGTGAACGGTCACGGGCGCGGCGTGCATCTCGAACAGGCTGGACAGCATGCCGAAGGGGTCTTCCCCATCCTCATCGTCGCTGGACTCGCCGGACAGCAGGGCGCTCAGCGCTTTCACGGGGTCGTCCTCGGCCTGCACCGGCGCGGCCACTTCCGGCGCCGCGTCGGCCTCCGTTTCATCGGCTTCGATGGGGTATTTCAGCCATTTCTTTCCGTCGGCGCTGTACTCCAGCGGCACCAGCGGCCAGAATTCGAACCCGTACTGGCGCGCAAACGGCGGGTTGGAAGGCGCGAACAACGGAGCCAGTCGACGAACCTCGAACGTGCTCCGCTTGGCCTCCGGCAGGACGTTCACCGGGCCGCCCAGCACCGCGTGACGCTCCTTCCAGGCAGCATTTCCGTCACCATTCAGCGCCTGCACGACGCTTTCCAGCAGTTCCAGCAACTCGCCCGGCGGATCCGGTTCGATGTCGATGCGGCCCTGACGCCACTGCAGGGCGAAGAAGCGCCCGACCGTCTCGCCCGACAGCGCGAACGCCGGGTGCCGGGATTCCTCGCGCGCGTCATCCACCCTCGGGAAGGGTTGCCACTCCTCACCATCGAACGAGAGGGCGCCCGTAGAAATGGTCACGTCGTTGCCTTGCACCTCCCCCTGAAAGCGCCGCCAGTGCGGCACGGGAATGGCCTGCACGTCCTCCAGGGTCGCCACCACTTCCGGCGCAGCGCCGGAAAGAAGCGCCTGGGAACGGTACTCGGCGGCCCATGCCTCGCCAAAAGGCTGCGACTGCGCCAGCACCTGCACCACCTTGCCCTGCACCGCCTCGTCGTCCGGCAGGCCGCTCAGGTGCAGGCGTCCGTCCGTTTCGAGGGTCGCCTCGAACGGGTAAGCAGGCTCGAAAGAAAGATTCGCCATGACCGGTAGTTTCGCACAGCCACGCAGCACAGCAACTTAGAGCCAGACCAAAAACTGGAAGACTACCCGGAACAGCTCCCGCCTTAGCACTGACGGCAAGCAAGACATGACCCGGCCAGCCCGGTGACTGTTCACATTGATCGTGAAGCTGGAACGACACGGCAAAGGCCGCGAGTCCCAGGGTTTTCCCCATCACTCACGGCCCAGGGCTGAGGCTTGCTCTCAATCGGCGGCGTTGACCCGGTTGCCTTCGGCGTCGTAATCGCGGGGGTCAGCGAGGTGCCCAGCGACGGCACTGGCGGCGACGGTGGCGGGGCTGGCGAGGTAAATCTGGGCGCTGGGATCGCCCATGCGGCCCACGAAGTTGCGGTTCGAGGACGAGATACATACGTCGTCCGGCCCGAGCACGCCGCTGTGCATGCCCAGGCACGCCCCGCAGCTGGGGTAACTGACGCTGGCGCCGGCATCCACGAAGATTTCCAGCAGGCCTTCCTGGGCGGCCTGTTTCCAGATGGCCTGGGTGGCGGGCACCACGATCATCTGCACGCCGTCGGCGACCTTGCGGCCCTTCATGATACGGGCCACGTCACGCAGGTCACTGATGCGTCCGTTGGTGCAACTGCCGACGTAGGCGTGGGTCACCCTGATGGGGTCGCTTCCGGCCACCTTGCCGTTGCTGGGAATATGCGGGTAGGCGATGGTGGGTTCGACCTGGGAAGCGTCCACTTCCACCACGACCTTGTACCCGGCATCCGGATCGCTCTGGTATTCGGTGTACTCGCCCGGCGACACGCCGCGCTGACTCATGAACCCTCGGGTGGTGTCGTCCACCGCGACGATGCCGGTCTTGCCGCCCGCCTCGATGGCCATGTTGGTCAGCGTGAAGCGGCCCTCCATGTCCAGATTGTCGATGTAGTCGCCCACCCACTCCATGACCATATAGTTCGCGCCGTCGGCCCCAATCTGCTTAATCACTTCCAGCACGATGTCCTTGGGCGTCACGCCGGGATTGGCCTGGCCCTTGACCCGGATCAGCATGGTTTCCGGCACCTTGAACCACACTTTGCCGGCGTAGATGGCCCCTGCCAGGTCGGTGCTGCCCACGCCCGTGGCAAAGGCTCCCAGTGCCCCGGCGTTGCAGGTGTGACTGTCACCGGAAACGAGGGTCTGCCCCGGTTTCATCAGGCCGGTGTTCTCCAGCACCACGTGCGCGATGCCGCCGCGCCCCACGTCGAACCAGTGCTTGATGCCGTTCTTATGCACCCACTCTTTTAGGGTCTGGTACATCTTTGCGGCCTTGATGTTCATGGCCGGAACGCTGTGATCGGGCACCGCCACGATCCGGTCCGGGTTAAACACCCGCGCCATTCCCCGGTCTTCCAGCATTTTCAGCGCGGCGGGCGTGGTGATCTCGTGGCACAGCACCCAGTCGATGTCACATTCGATCAGCTGGCCCGGCACCACGGTCTCGTGCCCACTGTGAGCCGCCAGCATCTTCTCCGCAATCGTCATTCCCATCGTGCCCAGAGTCTATCGCCGGGTTCTGTGGACGTGGGAGGAGAGGTTAGACGGCTGAGTCCTCGCCGACAGCCTCCAGCCTGTACCCCCGCTTGCCTTCGACAAGTCTGGCAAAGGGTACGTTGGGATCGTGCGGGGTGCAGATAATGGCCCCCTGCTCGTGCCAGAGCGGCAGGTACTTCTTGCGGGTTTCGAGACAGGTGACGGGATACAGGTCGAAGCCCATGACGTAGGGGTAAGGGGCGTGCGCGGTGGTGGCAATCAAGTCAGCGGTGTAGACGAGGGTTTGCCCTTCGCTATGCAGAACGACGCCCTGCTGACCGAGGTTGTGGCCGGGCAGGGGCAAGACGGTCACGCCGGGAACAATCTCGGTTTCGCCTTCCACCACGTCGAACAGGTCGGCTTCCATGATGGGCACGAAGGTCTCAGGGACGTAGCTGGCGCGGCTGCGTTCGTGGGTGTGCGTGGCGTCGTGCAGTTCCTGGCGCTGCACGATGTAGCGGGCGTTGGGGAAGGTGGGTTCGCCGATCAGGTTGGTGTTCCGTCCGCAGTGGTCGAAGTGCAGGTGCGTGTTGATGACGTAATGGATATCGTCGGGCGACAGCCCAAGTTCGCCCAGGCCCCGGAAGGTGGTTTCATCGCGCTCGACGGCGTACATCTGGTCGAATTTTTCGCCGCCTCTGTCCCAAAAGCCTGTATCCACCAGGATGTTCCGGCCACCCAGCTGGATGAGCAGGGGGTTGCTGCGCAGCTGGATGCGGTTGTCCTCGTCGGCAGGCGCGACTTTCTCCCACAGGACTTTGGGAACGCTGCCGAACATGCTGCCGCCGTCCAGGCGAAAAAGGCCGTCTGTGAGGGAATAAACGTCCGCCGCGCCGACGCGCTTATGTTGAAGCCAGGGCATCTGTTCACTTTACGGGAACAGGCTGAGGTAAAACGATTCAGTAGGCAGCGCGGTACAGTAACCCGCATGAGAACAGCCGCCCCGCCCGACGCGAATATTCTGGGCCGGGTCTGGCGGCTGCCGCACGTGCCGGCGCTGACCCTGTCGGTCTTTATGCTGGGCTTCGGGCTGTCGATGGCGATGCCGTACATGTCGCTGTTCGGCGTCAAGGCGGTGGGCATGACGCCGCTGCAACTGGGGGTCTTCCTGACCCTGAACGCGGTGAGCGCGGTGCTGGTCGGCACGCGACTGGCCCGCTGGTCAGACCGCTGGACGCGGCGTAAACCGCTGGTGCTGGTCACGCTGGCGGCGGGACTGACGGCTTACCTGCTGCTGAGCGGCGTGCGGTCTTACCCGGGCGTGGTGGCCACTGGCCTGATCTTCATGGGCACAGCGGCGGCGGCTTTTCCACAGGTGTTCGCGTTTGCGCGGGTCAGCCTGACGGGTGCGCCGGGTGACCTGCCCGAGCGGGCCGTGACGGTGCTGCGGTCAGTGTTCAGCCTGGCGTGGGTGGTGGGGCCGGGGCTGGGGGCAGCGGTGCTGGCCAAATGGGGATTCCAGGGCACCTTCGTGGTCACGGCGGCCTGTTTCGTGCTGGCGGCCCTACCCCTGCTGAGCGTGCCGGAAAAGCAGCCACCCCGCCACAGGGCCGCGCCCGCACAGGCCGCCACCACGCCGGCACCCACTGGGAAACTGGTGTGGTGGGTGGCGCTGGCCTTCGTGCTGTATGCCACCAGCATGAGCATGGGCATGACCATGTTCCCGCTGTTCATCACGGAGACGCTGCGCGGCAGCGAGGGGCAGGTGGGTTTTCTGGTGGGCCTGTGCGCCCTGCTGGAAATCCCGGTGATGCTGGCGCTGGCCACCCTGCGCGGGCTGCCCGGCACGCAGAAACTGGTTAAGGGCGCGTTCCTGCTGTTCGCCGTGCATTTCGCGCTGATCTACTTCTCCAGTGGCCTGCCGCTGCTGGTCACCACCCAGGCCATCCGGGCGGCGGTGCTGGCGGTCACCGCGGGCCTGGGCATGCTGTATTTTCAGGAACTGATGCCGGGGCGTTTCGCGGCCGCCACCACCATGTTCGCCAACACCAGCGCGGTGGGCGGCATGCTGGCGGGCATCCTGTCCGGCGCGGCCGCACAGTGGTTCGGGTACCGCGCCGTCTTTCTGCTGTGCGCCGCCTTGACCTTCGGCGGGTGGATGGTTATGCAGTTCATCGTCAAGCGTCAGGCCGACTGATTCAGCTTAGATAGAGAGGCAGCAGGCCCTGACCCCGTCGGTCAGGGCAGGGGTAAAGGGTCGGAGGATAGACCTTTTCTGTTGGCACAGTGAAAAGGCCTGAGGAGTTCGCGGCCCGAACGACACCTGTCCTCAGAGAGCACGTGAACACATAACCCATCCAGCCACGAACTCCTTAGCTCCCGTTCAGCTTCCCGGGGCTTCTTGGGCAAATGATACGACTCCGCAAAATAGCTTGCGCATCCAAGCTATTTTTCCGAACGGAGTGAGAAGGAGAAAATACGGGTCTGAACTCTATTCCGCCCATCCGGGAACAGCACCCGAATGGGCTCCACGCCGTCCAGACCCGTATGAGGTCTTGCGCCCACCGCAGGCCGCTATCATTGGACATGGCAGTGGCGAGCGCAGTGAGAGGGGCGCAGAAGATTGCGCGCCACGGGTGGCGGTCAGGCGGGCCTGATGCCCCCTGACCACCGCCTGGGCCAGCTCGTCCTCTCGGCGGTGCTGGGGCTCGTTTTTATGGCGCTGTTTATTGCCCTGCAATGGGTTTCCTTCCGGTTTCGGGACGCTGGCGGCATCTCGCTGTGGTACCTGCCGGCGGGCCTGGGCGTCGCTTACCTGCTGCGGTTCGGGCGCTGGAACGTGGGCTGGGTCTTCGTGGCGATTGCCGGAGCGGGCTGGCTCCAGTCGCCTGTTGCGGTCAATCACCTGGCGGCACTCTTCGGCACGGCCGCCGCCTGGCTGGGCGCCGAACTCCTGCGGAAGTGGCCGGGGTGGAACGCCGGGAACCTCACCGTGCAAGAAGCTCTGGCACTGCCGGTGGTCGCGGCGCTTGCGGGGGGCGTCTCGGCGCTGGCTGTGCCTTACCTCGCTTTTTCAGGCGACCTGAATATTCCGTCCTGGCCGGCCATCATGCTCGACTGGTGGATCGGGGACGCGGTGGGCGTAATCGTCCTGGCACCGCCCCTGCTGCTGCTTCCTGTAGCGCTGCGCCAGACGCGGCTGTGGCGCAGTCGGCTGCCCTGGGAATGCGTGTGGCCCCTGCTGGCGGTGCCGCCCATTGCCGTGATGGTGTTCACGGTGGCCGCTCCGCTGGGGCTGCAACTGTATTTCCTGTGTTTTATCCCGCTGCTGTGGCTCGCCATCCGTTCAGGCCTCACCGCCGCCGTGACCGGAAGTGTGCTGACCAACCTGTGCGTGGCGCTGCTGGCCTGGCATGCGCAGCTGGCACACGCCAATCTGCTGAGTTTGCAGCTCCTGGTGGCCACCCTGACCCTGACCATGCTGGTCGTGGGCGCTGGCAGCACCGAGCGGCAACGTGACCGCGCCCGGCTGGCCCGACTGGCCCTGACGGACGTCCTGACGGGTCTGCCGAACCGGCACGCCTTTCTGGACGAGCTGCGCCGGCAGCTTCACCCCGTCGCCGCTGCCCACCGGCCCGACGAGGAGCTGCTGGTCGTGGCGCTGGACATCAGCCGGCTGAAATGGGTGAACGACACGCTCGGGCAGGCCAGCGGCGACCAGATGCTGCTGACCTTCGCCCACCGACTTCAGGCCGCCACGTCTCACGGGGATCTGACGGCCCACGGGAATCTGGCGGCCCGCCTGAATGGGGGCACCTTCGCGGTGGTGTGCCGTCATGGGCGGAGAGCGCACCGCGAAACCCTGGCGGCGCTGCGGGCGTCCCTGAGCGCTCCCTTAACCGTCGATAGCCAGGAACTGAACCTGCCGTTCATCTGTGGCGCGGCCCCGGCTACGCCCGGGGTAACGGCCGAGGGGCTGATGCAGCGGGCCGAGGAAGCGCTGGCCACCGCGCGTCAGACGGGCCAGGATACCGTGCTGGACGCGGCCCCTGTGGCGAACGCGGGCGGCGTTCAGGAGAACTACCCGGCCCTGCAGTGCGAACAGGACTTGCGGCGGGCCCTGGAGCGGGGCGGCCAACTGGAGCTGTACTACCAGCCTCAGTTCGCGCTGGGGACGCTGCACATCACGTCCTTCGAGGCCCTGATTCGCTGGAATCACCCGGAGCGCGGTCTGGTGTCCCCGGCGGAATTTCTGCCGGTGGCCGAGCGCACCCGGCTGATCATTCCGCTGACCACCTGGGTGCTGCACGAAGCCTGCCGCCAGCTGGCGGTATGGCTGGCCCGGCCCGGCGGGCAGCACCTGCGGATCGCGGTGAATATCTCCCCCGGTTATCTGCACAACGGCCTTTTGCAGCGCGATGTCGAGGCCGCCCTGGCCGCAGCGGGCCTGCCGGGAAACCGGCTTGAACTCGAATTGACAGAAAGCAGCCTGCTGCTCGATCCGGCCCGCGCCAATGAGCTGCTGGGGCCGCTGCAGGCCCAGGGGGTGCGGCTGGCGCTGGACGATTTCGGCACCGGGTACTCCAGCATCCGGCACCTGCGTGATTTTCAGGTCAGCAACCTGAAGATTGACCGCTCGTTCGTCCGGCAGATCTGCGTGGATGTCCTCGACCGTCGCCTGGTGACCGCGCTGACGGCGCTGGGGCACGAACTGGGCACGAGCGTGGTGGCCGAAGGAGCCGAAACGATGGACGCCGTGGCCTGCCTGCGCGAGGCGGGATGCGACATCGTGCAGGGCTACGCGCTGGGCCGCCCTATGCCAGCGGCCGCCGCCACCAGAATACTGGGGCATGAAGAAATGATTAAGAGTGAGGAACGTGCTGAAAGAGAGAGATCACAAAGAGAGAGATGACATCGGCTACCCTGCTGCAGGAACGTCTGTCTTCCCCGCATGACGTGACCACGGAGACACATGTCAGAGGACGTCCTCAGCGCAGCGGCGCTTCAGCAACAACTTCAGGAGTGCGAGGCCAGCCTGCGGCACACCCCGGACGCGGTGGATCGCGCCCTGCTTCACCGTGACGCCGCCTACGCGGCTATGGATCTCGGCGACTTTCCCCACGCCATGACTCACGCAGTCACGGGCCTGGATATCGCCCGCTCCACCCGCAACCTGTCGCTGCAGGCCAAGGCGCACATCACGGTAGCGCTGGTCATGGCCGGAGTGTACGACGACAAGGGGGCCGACGAGCACCTGAAAGTGGCCGAGCGGCTTGCCCGGCAGGCCGGTGACGCCCGGGGGCTGGCGCTGGCCGCCGTAAACGCCTCACACAACGCCATGGAGCGCGAAAACTACATCGAGGCGACGCTGCACCTGCATGGCCTGCTGCGCTCGCCGCACGCCGCCGGGCTGCTGGACGAGGAACCGCAGGTCGGCCCGGAATTACAGCAGGCTTTCCATATCAACTACGTCAAGTCTGCAGCCCATGCCCTGCACACCGCGGGCCGCGCGTCCCCGAGTTCGCCCGCGTCCCCTGCCGCTTTTTCTGCGCCAGACCGCACCGACGCTCCGGCAGATCACCTCAGACCGATTCAGACCGAAGTGGCCCAGCAGCTGGAATCCTCTGTCGAGTTTCTGCACAGCCTCCGCCAGGGCGAACGGGCCATCGCCGCCCCCCGCCTCCTGACGGACCTGCTTGAGGCCCTCTCTATTCACGCGGCCTTTCACGGTGACTGGCCCCAGGCCCACGCTTTTGCCGACGAGCGCGTCCGCCTGGCGGAAGAAGGCCAGATCGGCGTCGTGCTGGGCCGCGCCCTGCACAGCCGGGCCGAACTGTTCATGCAGCGGCGTGACGACCTGGCCGTCATCCGCGACGCCAGCCGCGCCGCGCAGCTCTACACCGAAGCCGGGCAGGAACTGCGGGCGGTGGACGCCGGGCAACTGATCGCCGACAGCCTGGCCCGGCAGGGCCGCCACGCCGAGGCGTTCAAGGTGCAGCGGGCGTTGATGCGCCGCGCCGAAGCCATGTACCGGGCCTACTTCCAGCAGAGCGCCCAGCTGCGCCTGATCGAACACCAGGCGCAGGCCGCCGAGGAGCGGGCCGCCACCTTCGCGCAAGCCGCCCTGCACGACCCGCTTACAGGAATCCCCAACCGCGCCGCTGCCATGCAGTCCCTCGATGACCTCCACGAGCAAGCCCGCCACGGCCGCGAGGCGGCGATCGCGCTGCTGGACGTCGATCACTTCAAAAACGTGAACGACCGCTACGGCCACGCGGCCGGGGACACCGTGCTCAAAACCGTTGCCCAGACGATCCGCGAGACCATCCGCAGTTCCGACAGCGTCGCCCGGATCGGCGGTGAGGAGTTCCTGCTGCTGTTTCCCGGCCTGCAACCCCACGAGGCCCAGCAGGTCTGTGAGCGCATCAACGTGCGCCTGGCAAATCTTCCCTGGCCCCACCTCGCCCCGGATCTGCGCATCACGTCCAGCATCGGGGTGGCCAGGGTGCGGGCCGACCGCAGCCCCAACGATACCCTTCACCACGCCGATCAGGCCATGTACGCCGCCAAGCGGGCGGGGCGTCACAGCGTGCAGATGGCGCAAGGCGCCTGCGTCACCTGAAGGCCGGGCAGCAGCCAGCGCAGCTTACGCCGAAGGCAGGCGGGCCAGGGCGTGGCGGGTGCGGCGCACCTTGCGTTCGCGCTGCACGTCGAACTCGTAGGGTTCATTCATCAGGAACCAGTACAGGTCGTGCAGGGTGGTCAGCGCCAGATAGGCGCGGTAACGGCGCAGGGTGGCCGGTTGCTGGTCGGGCAGCAGAGACAACGCCGCTTCCAGGCTGGCGTCTGCCGGCAGCAGATCCAGCGTGCCGGTCTTGAGCAGCGCCAGGTCGCGCAGCGGGTCGTCCCAGGCGGCCTTCGTCCAGTCGATGATCAGGACTTCACCACTTCCCGGGTCGATCAGGATGTTGTCCTGCCACAGGTCAAGGTGGCAAAACGAGGCGGGCCGGCGCAGCAGCCCAAGCTCCAGCGGCCCCTCGACCGCCCCGAACAGGTCACCCAGCGGGTAGGCCGCCAGCGCCGAGCGAAAGCGGCGCAGCCGCTCATGCACCTTGGGCAGGTTGACGACGCCCTGCTGCTCGCGGTGCAGGCTGCCCAGGATCTCGCGCAGGCGCGGCAGGGCGCGGGGCACGTCTGCCGCCTGAAGCGGCTGCCCGTGAAAGCGCCGCATCACCAGGGCTTCCACCCCGTCGGCCTCCAGGGCATCGATGACCCAGTGGCCCATGCCGGCGCGGCGCAGGTTCTGGGCCTCGCGCCGGTGATCGCCCTGGTGGTTGCGGTACACCTTTACCACCGTCTCACCGCCCTGGGTGACATACACGCGGCTTTGCATGCCTTGATCCATGGGCGTCAGCGGCCCGAAGCGCCCCGAGAGGTGCGGGAAACTGGCGGTGGTGGGGGCCACGTCCTTCACAGGCATCCTGGCAGCAACAGGCGGGCGTCAGGGCAGCGCGGCACGTTACCGGATCACTTTCCCCAGGTGCTCGACCACGCGCGGGTCAAGCTGAATACCGGCCTGGGCTTCGGCCGCCTCGACGCTGCCGGCGTGCACGTAAGCGTCGGCCACCGCCAGAATGCGGGCAAACAGGGGGATGTCCTCGCCGGACAGCTTGTCGGGTTCGCCCTGGCCGTCCCAGCGCTCGTGATGGTGACGGATGGCCTTGCGGGCCTCGGCGAGTTGCGGGGCACCATGCAGGAAATTGGCCCCCACCTGCGCGTGCCCGGCTTCACCGTGCAACTTGCCCAGGTCGTGCAGGGTCGCCGCGAACCACAGTTCCTCCAGTTCGCGCCCCGACAGGCCCAGGCTGCGACCGAGACGCACGCTGCTTTCCGCGACCTGCTGCGCGTGGCCCAGGCCCTCGAACTCCTGGCTTTCCACCGCCTCCACCACCGAGGCCGTCACCTGCCGGGCGGTGTGCTGCCAGTCCTCACGCGACTCGATCAGGCCCACCAGCGCTCCCACCGACGCCGCCCAGCGGGTCACGGCCTCCTGCTGCGTGGGGCTGACCGGGGCGCTGGACGTGCGGTCCAGCACCAGCGCCCCGATCCCCCGGCCCCGGTCGCTGACGGGCACCACCAGGCTCAGCGGCACGTCCGACATGCCGGCCTCGTCGAAGACCTTGTGCAGTTCCGGGGCGTTCACCTCGTACAGTTCGCGGGTGCCGTCGGTCAGCAGGCGCGGGCGCATGCTGGCCCAGGGGCCGGAGAGGGCCTGCCCGGCCAGACCGCGCGGGTAGCCGTACACGGCCACCACCTTGTCCTGCCCGCGCCGCAACACCGCGTAGCCCTTCACGCCGTCGCCCAGCAGCCCTGCCGCGTACGCGAGGGCCTGCTCCAGCACGCCCTCCACGGTGGGGCGCGAGAGGAGGCTGGCGAGCACCTGCGTGGGGTCAGTGAGGCTTTCACCGGCGCTGCGGGAAGTACGGGCGTCGACGGGCGGCGCGGAGGGATTCTGTCGGGAGCGTCGAAACACGGTAACGGCAGTATAACAACCGCTCCAGATGACAAGCCCCGCATCAATGCCTGCCCGACGCGACGGCCAGACCGGGTTTCGGCAAGCTGAGTTCACGCAAAGCAGACTCCCAGTAGAAGCAGTGGAGCAACACCCTCACTCTGGGAAGAAAAGCGTTCTGACAGCCTGAAGCGCGCAGGCGCCTGGGGTAAGGTAAGGGGATGTCCGAACGCCGCCCCTCGCCAGGTCAGTCACGCCCACCACCCGCTCAGGCCGCCGTTACCGCTCCCGTCCAGGCGGCCTACCAGCGCTATGCCCAGCAGACAGGCAAGTGGATCAAAGGGTACGCGGCGCGGGGTGGCACGGTTCACTGCGGCGCGGGGTGTTTCCTGTGCTGCGACATGCCCATTCGCGTCAGCCTGGCCGAGGCCCTGATCACGGCCGCTGCCCTGGGGCCGGAGGAGCTGCGCCGCATGACCGCGCACGCCCGCGCCGTGCAGGAGAACGCCCGCAGCGCCCCGGACGAGGAAACCTTCGTGGAGCGCCACCGCCAGCAAGTGTCGTTTTGCCCGCTGCTCGACCGCCAGACGGGGGCCTGCACGCAGTACGACGCCCGCCCCACACGCTGCCGCGACACCTTCAGCGCTTTTCCTGCCCGTTACTGCGGCGCGGGGTACTGGGAGAGCCTGACCAGGCGTGAGAAGGCCGAGTACCGCCGTGAGGTCGCCCGCACCCCCGGCACGGACGGTGAACTGCACTTCATCGCCCCACTGGAGCACCTCAGCGAACCGGTGTGGACGGCCGCCAGCCGCAGCATGCGGCAAGCCTGGGGTTGCGAAGTCTGGGGCGACTTCTGGACGCTGACCACCCTGGCCGCCGACGCGCCGTTCATGGAGCACATCCAGGCTGGAAAAGCGCGGGCCGCCCTGAAAAGGGCAGCGACCCTGGGGCTGGCGCACCCGGTCACGCTGGAAATAGGCTGATCCCGCAGGAATAGGGGAATCAGGGATCAGTGCGCCCGGCGTTCGTAATTGGGTTCGATCTGCACCAGGCGGTCGTGCTGCTGCTGCTCGCTTTCGCTGATCAGGTCGGCCAGGGTGGTGCTGCCCAGCACGTCGCGCAGGGCAGCGTCCACGCGGAACCACAGGTTCTGGGTACCGCAGACGTTCTGGCTCTGGCAGGTGTGGTCGTTCTCGACGCAGGACACGGGAGCGATGCTGCCTTCCATGGCGGTCACCACGTCGTAAGCGCTGATCTGCGCGGGGGGACGGGCCAGGCGGTACCCGCCGTGAGCACCGCGCACGCTCTTGATGAACCCGGCGCGGCGCAGGTTGCTGGCGATCTGCTCCAGGTAATGCTGGCTGAGGCCCTGGCGATCCGACACGTCCTTGAGCGGCACGGGCTGCAGGCCGCCGCGCCCGATCTCAATGAGGGCACGGAGGCCGTACTGCGCTTTGGTGGACACCCACATGGGGCTTATCTTAGCGGTTAATTCCGGGTGAGTTGTAAGGAATTAAGGATTTCGGCCCGGCGTGCGCGGCGGCCCCGGCTTGCCCTGTAGAATGCCGGTTCGATGTCGCGTCCTGACCGCCGCCCCGACCCCAGCAACCCCGCGCGTGAAGTGGCGGTGCGCGTGCTGTACCGCGTGCTGGAGGGCGAGGCGTTCGCCGCTCCGGCCCTTGACCGGGCGCTGCGTGAGGCGCGCTTGCCCGCGCGGGATGCGGGGCTGGCGACCCACATCGTGTACGGCACCCTGCGGCATTACCCCTCGCTGATGGCGGCCCTTTCGCCACTGCTGACGGGCGAAACGCAGCGTAAAACGTGGGCGGTGCTGCTGGCAGGAACGTTCGAGAAACTGTTCCTGCACACGCCGACGCACGCCGTGGTGAACGAGTACGTGAACCTGACGCGCAGCGCCCGGCTGGGGCCAAGCGGACTGGTCAACGCCGTGCTGAGACGCGTGGAAGCCGTATCTGCCCCGTCGCACGAGTTGCCGGAGTGGCTGGCGAACGTGTACGCGGAACTGTTCGGGCAGCAGGCCGCGCAGGTCACGGCCAGCCTGCTTCAGCCGCAACCCCTGTGGCTGAGCCTGTCCGAAGAGGGCGCGAAACTGATCGAGGAGGACGGTGGCAAGATCCTGCGTTCGCTGGATGAAGTGGATGAAGTCGAGTTGCCCGGTTCCCTGCGGGACAGTCCGGCCTTCACGCGGGGCCATGCCCAGCCCATGAACCCGGCCAGCCTCGCGTGCGTTCACGCCCTGGGCGACGTGCAGGGCCAGCGTGTCCTTGACCTGGCGGGCGGCGCGGGCGTGAAGGCGGCCATGCTGGCGGCGCGGGGCGCGGACGTCACAAGCGTGGACTTGCTGTCACGCAAGCACGAGGCCGCTCGGGCGAACCTGAAACGCCTGGGCCTTCAGGCGCAGTTCGTCACGCATGACCTGAGGCGACCGCTGGACGTTCCGAAATCGAATTTTGTGCTGCTGGACGCGCCCTGCACCGGCAGCGGCACGCTGCGCAGCCACCCGGAGATCAAGTTGCGCCTGACCCCGCAGGACGTGACGGAATTATCGGAACTTCAGGGCAGGATGCTCCCGAATGCGGCTGACCTGGTCGAACCGGGTGGGGTGCTGGTGTACTCGGTGTGCAGCGTCACGCCGCAGGAGGGGCCGGAAGTCGTGCAGAACTTCGTGAACGTGCACCCGGAATTTATGCCCGAGGAGTTACCCCCCCTGGACATCCCCGTACTGCGCGAGGGGCCAGGCATCATGACCGTGCCCCTGGACGGCGTGGACGGCTTTTACATCGCCCGGCTCAGGCGCAAAAGTTAAGCAGCAGAGGGGGTTCTTCTCCACTCCCGACTTCCCACTTACTGAATGTTCAGGGCGGCGTCCAGCGCGACTTCGATCATGCCGTTGAAGGTGAGCTGGCGTTCCTCGGCGGTGGTGACCTCGTGCGTGATCAGGTGGTCGCTGACGGTCAGGATGGTCAGGGCCTTCACGCCGTGCTTGGCGGCGGTGGTGTACAGCCCGGCGGCTTCCATTTCGACGGCCAGAACGCCGAAGTCCTTCCAGATTTTGTACTGGTCGTAGTCGTCGTGGTAGAAGGTGTCGCTGGAAATAATGTTGCCGACGTGCGTGGTGAAACCGCGTTCCTGCGCGATCTGGTACGCGGCCAGCAAAAGTTCGAAGCTGGCGACGGGCGCGAAGGTCTTCTCTCCGAAACGAATTTTGTTGATGTTGCTGTCGGTGCTGGCGGCCTGCCCGATGACGAGGTCGCGGACTTTCACGTGCTCCTGGTAACTGCCGCAGGTGCCGACGCGAATCAGGTTCTTGCAGCCGTACTGGGTGATCAGTTCCTCGGCGTAGATCATGGCGCTGGGAATGCCCATGCCGGTGCCCTGCACGCTGACGCGCTGGCCCTTGTAGGTGCCGGTGAAACCCAGCATGCCGCGCACGCTGTTGTGCTGCACCGGGTTCTCGAAGAAGGTTTCGGCGATGTGCTGGGCGCGCAGGGGGTCGCCGGGCAGCAGGACGGTTTCGGCAATCTGGCCGGGCTGGGCGTTCAGGTGAATGCTCATGTCAGGCAGTGTACCGAGTTCAGCGAGCACCGTTCATTGGCACCGTTCAGCAAGCACAGCTCAGGAGGTGGCGCGCCCGGCGGATCAGGGAGAATCCAGGCAGGGCTTCTCATTCGTTTACCGGGGCGGTATGGTGTCGGGGTCGTGACTCTGGTGTTTGACTGGTCGGCCCTGGCGCAACTCGTCCCTGGTGAGGGCACCGGAGGGGTGTTGCGCCAGTCGCCGCCGGATTTCCGGGTGGAAGAGGTGCCGGCTTACGCGCCGTGCGGCGCGGGGGAGTTCGTCTACCTGAAGGTGGAAAAAACGGGGCATACCACAGCGCATGTGGTGCGGGAATTGTGCACGCAACTGGGCGTGCGCGACCGGGACGTGGGCGTGGCTGGCCTGAAAGACCGGCACGCGGTGACCACGCAGTGGCTCAGCCTGCCGGGAAAATTCGAGCGGCACCTGGGGCAGTTTGCGCTGGAGGGCGTACGCGTGCTGGAGGTAACGCGGCACAGCAACAAGCTGGGGCTGGGACACCTGCACGGCAACCGCTTCGTGGTGCGCGTGCGGGAGGCCCAGGGTCAGGCGGACAGGGCCGCCGCCATCCTGGCCGAACTGGAGGGGCTGGGCGTGCCGAATTACTTCGGGCCGCAGCGCTTCGGGCTGGGCGGCCTGAACGCCGAGGAGGGCCTGCGTGTCCTGCGCGGCGAGTCGAGGCTGCGTGACCCACGGGTGCGGCGGTTTCTGACCAGCAGCGTGCAGAGCGCGGTGTTCAACGCCTTCGTGAGTCTGCGCCTTCAGCGCGGCCTGTTTGACCGGGTGGTGGCCGGGGACATGGCCAAGAAACACGCGACGGGCGGGGTTTTCATGGTCGAGGACGCCGAACGCGAGACCCCCAGGGCGCAGGCGCGGGAAATCAGCGCCACCGGGACGCTGTTTGGACGCAAGGTCAAGCCGCTGACCCTCGTGGCGGGCGAACTGGAGGCCGAAACGCTGGCGGGGTTTGGCCTCTCCCCCGCCGCCTTCGATTCGCGCAAGGGAGACCGGCGCCTGACGCGGGTGTTTCCGAGCGAGGCCAGCGTGGCGGCCGAACAGGACGGGTTTACCGCCTCGTTTACCCTGCCGAAAGGGAGTTTTGCCACCAGTGTCCTGCGCGAGATTATGAAGACCGAGGTGGACTCGCCCGCGTCCCAGGGGGCGCAGGCAGACGATCCACTGATGTGGCCGGAGGAGAACGAATGAAGTACGCCGTGACCACCTTGCTGCTGCCTTCTCTGCTGGCCAGTCTGGCAATGGCGGCCCCCGTTCCCGCCGCGAAACTGACGCTGCGGCCCTCGTACGGCGGCGCGGTCATCGACGGACGGGTGTACGTGCCCACGCCGGACACCCTGGTCGGCGCCTGGAGTGCCGTGGGCGCCGCCCGCCTGATGCGCTGCTCACCCATCTGCGAGGTGGTGTCCAGCCTTCCCATGAAAAATACCACCGTGCTGGGCAGCGAATCCACTTACCGGATCGCGCTGGGCGGGCAGTTTATCCGGGGTCAGCGCATCGCGGTCAGCCTGCGCTTCAGAAGCGGGCGGGTGCTGGTCACCACGGCGGTCGTCAATCGCTGAGCCGGCGCTGCGAGCAGGGTTTCTGGCGGCCCAGTATGGCCCGGCTGACGCGCGCTTCAGGTTAATTGAAACGCGGCGGGGCCAGCCCGGTTGTCTTGACCAACTCTGTCGTCCCGGCCCGCACTCCTGGGTGATCGTGACCGCCTGGAACCCGCTGGGACAGGAGGCGTCAGCTTCACAGAACGCCGAGGCTCAGGCACGCCTGAGCGCGCAGGTACGCCTCCACTTCCCGACCTCCAAAGAGGTGATGAACGGCGAGGGCCGCTGGCAGGAACCCGCCCTGCTGGTGCCCGGCGCGACCCTGCGGGACGCCCGCCGCTGGGGAACGGAATTTGACCAGGCAGCCGTGCTTTTTGGCGTGAGGGCACGCGCCGCGCTGGTGTGGCGGGGCGGCCGGGTGGAGCGCCTGTGGGCCGCGCGTATCCAGGCGCCATCACCAGGCACCGGGAGTCTCGAAGACGGCGAACTTCAGCGACCGTGACATGGCGACCATGACGCGGCGGATCAACGGCTGACTCCGGTGCAGGGTTGGGGGGTTCACAGCTTCCTGACGACAACGTCATGGCGTGGCTCATTTGCCGTGGCCGTGGCTATACTGTCTGGCTGTGACGCTGTCTTCCTCTTCGCTGCCCGAGGCCATCTCCACGCTGGGGGTGCTGCCCCCTGCCGGGCCAGGCTGCGTTCACCTGCCGCTGGAGGTCACACCGCAGGAACTGGCGCGGTACGCGGTGGGCCTGGCGAACGCGCGGGGCGGAACGGTGCTGGTGGGTGCAGACCTGGCGGCCCTCGAAAAGGTGCCGGAGCGCGACGCCAGCGGGCTCCACCCCCTGATGGTCACGCACGCGATCTTCGAGCTGTCAGGCGGGCGGCTGAGCGTGAACGTGCAGCACCACCGCCTGCCGAACGGCGCGCGGGTGCTGGCGGTGTTCGTCCCGCAGGCCCCCTACGTGCTGGCGGCGCCCGACGGCGCAGTGATCGCCTGGGACGGCCTGCATCTGGTGCCGGTCAGTCCGGCGTTCAGTGAGGTGAGCGCCGATCAGGATTTCACGGCGGTGGTGCCTCCCGACGCTTCACTGGCCGACCTCGACCCGGCGGAGGTGGCGCGGCTGCGTTCGCTGGGGCGGCGTACCGAGGCCGCCAGCCTGCCGGATCTGGACTTTCTGCGCGAGCTGGGACTGCTGCAACCCAGCGGCGGGGCGCTGCGGCCCACGCTGGCGGCCATCCTGCTGGCGGGCACCCCGGCGGCGCTGAAGGCGCACGTACCGCAATCAGAGGTGTGCTACTACCACCACGCCTCGCCGGACATCGAGTTTCATTTCCGCGAAGACCTTCTGCGCCCCATTCCCGCACTGCTGACCCGCCTGGCTGAACTGATCCAGGCCCGCAACCGCTTCACGCCGGTGCAGGTGGGCCTCTTCCGCATCGAGGTGTGGGACCAGGACGAGGCGGTGTACAGAGAAGCGCTGCTAAACGCCCTGACACACCGCGATTACACCCTGCGGGACGTGGTGCACGTGCACCATTACCCGGACCGACTGGAGATCATGAACCCCGGTGGCCTGACCGGGGGAATCACGCCGGGCAACATCCTGCGCCACCAGCCCAAGCGCCGCAATCCCCTGCTGGCCGAGGTGCTGGCCCGACTGGGCCTGGTCGAGCGCGCCGGGGTGGGCATCGACAAGATGTTCAGCCTGATGCTGCGCCACGGCAAGGAACCCCCCGAGTTCCTGAACTACCCGGACGCCGTGACCCTCAGCCTGCACAGTCCCGGTTTCGACGCGGAGTTCGTGCGGTTCGTGGCCCGCAAGCAGGAGGACATGCAGACCCTGTCGCTGGACATGCTGATCGTGCTGAGCCTGCTGGCCCGTGAGGGCGAGGCCACCCGCCCTCACCTGGCACGCGCCCTGCAACTCCCAGAAGACCGCACCCCGCGCCTGCTGCGCAGCATGGAAGGCCACGGCCTGATCCGCAAAGCCGGGGTGGGCCGTGGCATCGCCTACCAGCTGTCGGACGAGGTGCAGGGCGCCCTGGGCCGCTCTACACAGGCTATCCGGCCCATCCCGCCGCAGCCACTGCCCGCTCCACCCGTTTCCGAGCCACCGCACGAATCTGCCAACCAAGCCCCACCAGTGAAACCTCAGCGCCCCAGACGGGCGGCCGACCCACACGCGCCCAGCGCCGCCGAAGTGCGGGCCATTGCGCTGGCACTGGCCCGCGAACAGGGCCGCGTGCGCAACCGCGACCTGCGCGGCACCTGCGGCCTGAACACCCAGCAGGCCTGGAAAATCCTGCGCAAACTGGTGCTTGACGGCCACCTCAGGAAATCAGGCAACGGCACGCGCGACGCCGCCTACGAACTGACGGCCGGGCCGGCGGAATAATCCGGGGAAGAGGGGGGCGCCGACATGGGCCTCTGAACCTCCCGCATTTTTAGTCCATCGCGCCGTTCAGGCCGTCCCGCAACGCCTTCGCAGCTTCGCGGCTGGCCCGCACATCCAGGCCGTCGGCGTACTGCACGGCGCGGCTGGCGCTGGCGAGTGCGCCGGTGCCGCCGGGGTGAAAGGCTGCCCGCAAATCCTGGGGCGCCGCGCCCTGTGCGCCCAGGCCGGGCAGCAGCAGCAGGGCGCGGGGCATCAACTCGCGGTATTTGGCGAGTTCGCCGGGGTGCGTGGCCCCCACGACGGCGCCTACCGGGCCGTACCTGCCGGCGGGGGTTTCACTGTTCGCCTCGCTGATCCACGCGGCCACCTTCTCGCTGACGCCGTGGCCCTGCAGATCGGCCTGATCCGGGTTGCTGGTCTTCACCAGCACGAAGATGGCCCCGCCGTGGGCGATGGCTGCGTCCAGAAAGGGCCGCAGGGTCTGGAAGCCGAGAAAGGGGTTGACGGTCAGGGCGTCCCCGGCGTGCGGGCCAGTCAGCCAGCCCTGGGCGTACGCGGCGGCGGTGCTGCCGATGTCGCCGCGCTTGCCGTCGAGCAGCACGGGCAAACCCAGGGTGCGGGCGGCGCTGCACACTTCTTCAAGGATCTGCAGACCAGGCAGGCCCAGCGCCTCGTAAAAGGCCAGTTGCGGTTTGACGCAGGCGGCGTAGGGCGCGGCGGCTTCCAGCACGTCCAGCGTGTGCTGGCGCAGGTGCTCCGGGTCACGGTAAGCGCCTGCGCGCGGGTCGAGGCCCACGCACAGGCGCGTGTTGAGGTGCAGGGTGCGTTCGGTCACGGTGCGGGCAAAATCCATGCCCCGAGCGTAGCGTAAGCGCCCGCCAGAGAGGGCCGCCGCGCCGCCACCCACCCGCGCCCCACAAGCCATTACCCACTACACTGGGAACATGCGGCTTTCTGCCACGGACGTCTACGCCTTTCAGGCCCTGGGTTACCTGGGCAGCCAGGAGCAAACGCGCTGGGTTTCCAGCGAGGAAATCAGTGAATCTACCGGGGTGCACCGCCCTTACCTGGTGAGGATCCTGGCGGCCCTGAGCGCCAAGGGCATCGTGAAAAGCAAAAAAGGTATTGGGGGTGGGTACGCCCTGGCCCGCAAGCCTGCGCTGATTTCGCTATGCGAGGTGGTGCGGGGGGTGGACGGCCCGGTCGCGCCGCTCTCGTGCATCAGCCTCAACTGGCACGAGCCGTGCGTCGAGGAGGGGCGCTGTCACGCGCGGGCCAGCGTCTACACCCGCATGCGTGACGCCATGCTGGAGGTGCTGGGCGAGTTCTCGGTGGCCGACCTGGTCAAGGATCAGCAGCAGGGCGTCGATTACCAGCACTGCCTACATCACCTGCTGAAACCCAACGCCTGAACCGGGTCTCCCAGCGCCGGTCAAGACTTTTCAGTTCGGCACCTCGGCTGCGCGGCCACCCAGACAGAACCTCGCTGACACCACAGCTTGCCAGTGTCCTTCGAGCAAGCTGTGGTGTCGCCGTGACTCCATCTTTTTTTCTGGCCAAGTCGGCCCGAGTAATTCCAGAAATGCAGTGAAATCCGCTGAATCCATCTGCCCGCATTACTGAGGTCAAGAGCCGTTATTGCTGCCCTTGGCGGAGCAGGCGGTCAGGCCCACGATGAGGTTCATCCCAGCCCGCAGTTCCAGGCCGGTTCTCTACGCGCCTCAACCGCTGGCAGGATTTGCGCTCCCCTGCCCCGGCCCTGATCTACTCTGCTGGGGATGCCGCGCGTTCTCCTCGTTCCGCCCGATACCCGCCCCCCCACCCTTGAACTGCCTGTGCAACTCGGGCGCATGACGGGCGCGCAGATGCTCACGCCGCCCGCCGGGGCGCTGCCGGACTTTTTCACGCCGGGAGACACCGGCGCCCTCAGAAGCTGGCTGCTGGAGAACGCGGCGGGCGCCGACGCCCTGGTGCTGTGCCTGGAAACGCTGTGCCTGGGCGGCATGATCCCGGCAAGACGGGTTTCGGACGCTCTGGAGGTCGCTCTGGGTCGCCTGGAAACCCTGCGGGAACTGAAGCGCCTGAACCCGGCCCTGCGCATCTACGCTTTCGGCGTGGTGGTGCGCGTGGCCCACGACAACGACCCGCACGAGGAAAAACCCTATTACGGCGAGTGGGGCCCTGAACTGCGGGCGTACAGCGCGGCCTTTGACCGCCACGCCCGTCACGGAGCCGCCGAGAAAAGCGCGTTAGACGCGGCGCGGGCGGCCCTGCCGGCGGACGTCCTGGCCGACTGGCTGGGCACCCGTGAGCGCAACCGCGCCCTGCACCTGGCGGCGCTGGATTTGTTGAAAGGCGGCATTCTGACACACCTGTCGGTGACGCTGGATGACACCAGCGAGTACGGCCTGGCGGCCTTCGACCGCCGCCTGCTGGAAGCCAGGGCCGACGAGCTGGGGGTGTGGGCCCACTTCGATACCTACCCCGGCGCGGACGAGGTTCCGTGCGCCCTGCTCACGCGGGCCTTGCGTCATCATCTGCCGCCCGCCAGAGCCTGGGTGACGTACAGCGGCACGCTGGGCGCGGGCGTAGGCCTGATCTACGAGGACAGGCCCGCCGGGGAACTGGTCAAGGCCCACCTGCGCGGCGCCGGCTGCACGCTGGCCCGCCAGTTCAGCGAGGCCGACTTCATCCTGGCTGTCAATACGCCCGGCCGGCGGCAGGGCAACGTCCAGCCGGATCTGGCGACCGTCGACACCCCGGATCGGCACCTGCCCGCCTTCGCCGACGACCTGCGTGATCTGCTGTCCCGCGGACTGGCGGTGTCACTGGCAGACATCGCCTATCCCAACGGCGCAGAAAGACGCCTGTGGCAGCTCATACAGGATCTGCCGCTGGCGCAGCTGGCGGGCTACAGCGCCTGGAACACCGCCGGCAACACCCTGGGTTCCGCCGTCGCCTTCGGGGCCCTGGCCCCCCTGGTCACGCACCATGCCGCGCAGCAGCAGGCCCTGCTGGCCCGCCTGGTGGACGACGCGCTGTACCAGGCCTTCACGCGCCCCGAGGTGCGCTCGGCCCTCGAGAACCCCAGCCCCTTCGACCTGGGTGAGCAGCGCGGGGCCGCCGAGGCGAAGCTGCGCGAAGTCATCACGCCGCGCATTCAGTTGCTGTGGGACAGGCACTTTGCGGCGTCCGGGCTGCACCTCAGCATCGGCGCGGCGCACCTGGCCTGGCCGCGCCTCTTCACGGGGGTGTTTCCGCTGACGGTCACGGCGACCCGCCCGCCGGCACGCCCTGTGCCCTGACTCGCCGGGCACCGTTGGTGAAATGACGCGGAACAAAAATGCCAACATGCGGACGACCGGCGAGAAAGTAGCAGATGCAGCGGATATGGGTCTCGTTGAATATCTTGAGGTTCGTGCTCCCATAGAATCGAAGGCGGTCAGACTACCGAATGGCGATACTGAATTTACGAATACTGCACTCGATATTAAAATTACTCCTTTTATAATCAGATAATCCGATTCAAATTCTTTATTTCAGTGAACAAATAGGAGTCAATGAAATATGTTGGAAAGTAGAATCGAAATGCCTGATGCATTTGTTTTTGAAGAGCTTGATCGCAATCTTACGCGTCATTCCGAAATGTTGGCCAAAATTCTTGCCAGCCGTGTCACGGCACAGGACTTTTCTCTGACGTCCCTCGGCAGCCGCGCACTCGAATCGCTGGGCCTGTTGGCACTGAAGGGAGAGGCAGGAAGCGATGAAGCAGCCAAATTCCTGGGGATAGCGGCCCACGCCGAAAGTTACTCCCTGGAACTGGCCAACTACCCCGAGGGTTCCAGGGAAATTGAAGTATTGATTCCACCCCGCGCAGACAGCTTCTTCCGCCTGACGGTGGGGCCGAACAGTACCGCGCACCCCGACCGCTGGTTACGGGCGTTTTACCTCACGCTGATGTGGTGGCAACCGGCCCTGATCGACAACGTTCTGCTGAACATCAGCTACGAAGTGTTGCAGGCGTCCAGCACCAAATCTCCAGCTTACCGTTACTTGCAGGTGGAGGCGGCCAAAGCGCTCTACCGCGACGCGCCGGACGCGCCCGAGAAGATTCTGGAGACGCTGGAAGCCATGGATCACCTGCCCGGGGACAGCCAGGAATTCGCGGCTTTCATTGCCATGCACGAATGCGGAATGATGGCGAAACTGGCCCTGAGGGACGAAGCGGGCTTCAATCAGGAAGTCGAACTGGCCCTGGCCAGTCACGTGAAGTTCTACTGCGAGGGGGAAACGCGGCGCAACGGCCCGGAGGCGTGGCTGTGCCTGCCAGCACTGGGACTGTCGGCCCTGGCGAAGCGACGGGGCATGAGCGTCACCGTGCAGTCTCCTTATTTGCCGCACGCCCTGCTGTAAGTAGTCACCCGGTCTCTTTCATTCCTGATCTGGTGGCTGCCGAATCGGTCACGTCCGGGACGCTTTTCTTCCCAATCTGCTGCGTAGTTTTCGAGTCTGGTCAGGGTTCTCCATGCTTTGGCCCGGCTGGAATTCTTGTGGTTGCCACCTGAACCCGTGCGCGACCCAGGCGTGGAGTAGACATCTCCCCACCAAAGGGATGACGACACCGTTACACAGGGATGCACAATGAAGGCATGACTGTTCCGCCTCTGCCTGCACAGCGTCTGCACTTTCCAGCGGCCCTGGTGCTGGGTGCCCTGACGCTGTGGGTGTGGACGGCGCAGCTGGGCGGTACGCGCTCCGGGGTGAGCGTCGTGAACCACAGTGGGCTGATTCTGCGGAACGTGGAAGTGTGCCTGACCAGCGGCGAGTGCGCTGTGCGCGGGGCGCTGTGGCCGCATGACGCCTGGCAGGTGCCTGTCCCCCATCAGGCGGACGTGGTGAAGGTGCGCTACCACCGGGCCGGCGCGGTGATTCGCACCGGGGAAGGTCGGCAGACACAGATTGTGGTGCAGCCCAATGGACAGCTTCGCCTGGCACGCCAGGAAAAGTAAGCAGGAGTCGATTGGGTCGTGACAGAATGCCGGCGTGAGTCGAGTACTGGCCCTGGATATCGGCGGAACGTCCATTCGCGCTGCGCTGGTGGAGGGCCAGCAGGTCATGGAACGGCGCGAATGCGCCACGCCGCAGCCGGCCTTTCCGGACGCGGTGCTGGACGCGGCCAGTGCGCTGGCCCGGCCCTTACGTGGCGGGGCGGACGCGCTGGGGATCGCGTGTGCGGGCGCCGTGGCGGGTGGCCTGGTGACGCCACTGGCCACGCACATTTTCCCCAACTGGCTCGAGGTGCCGGTGGCGCAGCGCCTCGGGGAAGCGCTGGAGTTGCCAGCAACGGTGCTCAATGACGCCCGCGCGGCGGCATGGGGGGAATTCCGCGCCGGGGCAGGCCAGGGCACCCAGGAATTCATGTTCGTGACCGTCAGCACGGGTGTGGGGGCCGGATTAGTGCTGGGTGGGCGGCTGCACCTGGCCGCCAACGGCCTGGATGCCGAACTCGGTTTTACCTCGGTGCCGGCGCACAGCCACGGGGGCTTTCCAGTTCCTGGCCTGGGTCACCTGACGGCGCTGGAGCACGAGGCCAGCGGCACAGCCCTGGGGCGGCAGGCAGTTCACCTGGGCCTGGCAGGAGCGCGGGCACTGGCTGACCTCGCCGAACATTGGGCCGAACAGGGAAATGAACACGGGGGCGAACGCGAAGCCGGCGAGGCGCGGGACGTGTACAACCACGCTGCCGCGCTGCTGGCCTGGAAAATCTCGGATGTAGCGGCGCTGCTGGGGGTTACGCGGGTGGCCCTGGGGGGCAGCGTGGGCCTGCGTCCCGGCTATCTGGCGCGGGTGCAGCGGGCGCTGGCGGCCTTTCCGGCGCGTTCACAGCCGCAGGTGGTGCACGCACAACTGGGCGCAGATGCCGGGCTGGTGGGCGCGGCCTACTGGGCAGCGGGCTAAGTCCTACCTGACGGTACTCAACTCACTTCCCGTCAGGTTCCTGCCGGACATTTAGTGTAAACTGGACACGAAGCCGGGGTTGACCATTCCCCGGCCAAGCTGCGCCCCGCTTCTCCCGTCAGCAAGGAGTCGCCCCGGATGTTTGCCCGAAATCAAGCCAAGCAAGAAGTGGAGCGCGCCCGCCTGTACAGCGACATGCGCGACTTTCTGGCCGTGCTACGCCGCCAGCCCAACGAACTGCTGCCCTTCGAGTGGATGAAACAACTCGCCCCCGAAGGCGAGCACACGCTGGGCTTACAGCCCATTCCGGTGGACAGCATCATCGGCTCGGTGGACCGCTACCGCGAATTCGACCGCCATTACCTGCCCAAAGAAGCGCACCTGGACGAACGCTGGATCAGCGTGCGCGCCGCGCAACTGGAAGGCAAGGAGCTGCCGCCCATTCAGGTGTACAAGGTGGGCGGGCTGTACTTCGTGAAAGACGGCAACCACCGCGTGTCGGTCGCGCGCCGCAACGGGCAGAAATTCATCGACGCCTACGTCATAGAACTGGATGTCACGGTGCCGCCCGACGAACACGACACCCTCAAGGACCTGATTATCAAGGGCGAGTACGCCAGCTTCCTGCGGGCCACCCGGCTGGACGAGATTCTTCCCGGTCACCGGCCCATCCTGTTCACCACCCCGGGCCGCTACGCCAGGCTGCTGGAACATATCCACACGCGCCAGTACTACCTGGACCGCAAACCGGGCCGCGAAGGCCAGCCACCCGTCACCTGGCAGGAGGCGGTCAGGAGCTGGTACGGCCGCCTCTACCTGCGCATCGTGGACAACATCGACCTGCACGACGTGATGTACCGCTTTCCAGGCCGCACCGAGGCCGACCTGTACCTGTGGATCATGGATCACCGTTACTTCCTGACGCAGAAGTACGGTCACGACGTGGGCAGCGAGGAAGCCACCGTGGATTTCACCACCCAGTTCGCCCCGAAGCGCTTCAAACGCTGGACGCAGCGCATGCAACTGGCCTGGACGGGGCAACTCGATCCCGACGCGAAATTCAAACTCTCGGGCGTCAGCAGAACATGAACCTGGCGTTACATTCCGCCCATCAATCCCTGTGGGGGCCGCGCCATGATGCGCTTAACAGCTTGCCGAACGATGGGCAAGCGTGAAAGGAGTACAACATGACCAACGAAGCCACCGGAGGTGTCAGTAAACGCAGTCTCGTGCTGCTGGGTGCCTTTGCCGCCCTGGCCCTCAACCGTGACGTGCGGCGCGGCCTGGTCCAGGGCACCCGCGACGCCGTCAGCAGCGCCCAGGACACCCTGGACGACAGCCTGAAACCGGCCCTGTCCACCGCCGCCCAGCAGACCGGCCAGACCCTGGGCCACCTGCTGGAGGAGGCCAGCCAGACCATCGGCACGCTGCGCGAGGAAGCGCCCAGCCGCGCCCACTCGCTGCTCGACGTCGCGCAGGAGGTGGCCAGCAGCGTGGCCGCCAGCGCCGCAGCCCGCGCCGCCGAGGTGAGCCACGATGCTGGCAAGGCCGCCAAACGCGCCCGTAAAGAGTATGGCCCGCGCCTCAGCGCCCTGAGTGAAGACCTGCTGAGCAGCGCCGAGAGCGCCCGCAAGGAAGCCGCCAGAGCGACCCAGCGGGCCAGCAAGACGTATGGCCCACGCCTGAGCGCCCTGGGGGAAGACCTGCGCGACCTGGCCGAGGAACGCCGCCACGACGCCGAAAAAGCTGTGAAACAGGCCCGCAAGTCCAGCCGGGGCCTGGTCGGGCAGCTCGGCCAGAAAGCCAGCGCCCTGCTGGACGACGTGCAGGCCAACCTGCAAGACGAGCGGGAAGATATCGAGTACCGCGTGCGCCGCGCCCGCCGTAAGGCCGAGAAGGATCTGCGGCGCAGCGGCAAGAAGTGGGACGCCAAAAAACTCCAGAAGGCCGTGGATCGCCAGGTGGCTCCGATTCGCAAACAGGCCGACCGTCAACTGGCTGTGCTGGAAAAACAGGCCGCGAAAAATGCCCGCCTCTCCCGCCGCGCCGAAACCAGCCGCTCCGGGCTGGGCGGTGGAACTAGTACGCTGCTGGTGCTGGGCGGCGCAGTCGCCCTGGCCCGCCTGCCGCAGGCCCGCCAGGCCATCATGGACGCTGTGAGCAGCGTCAGCCCCGAGGCCGCCAACACCCTGCACGGGGCCGGACAGAAGATTCGCGGCGTGGTCGGGGAATTCTGGATCGAGCGCGACGCCGCGAAGACCAGCACCGCGCTGGTGCCTTACCAGCCGCAGACCCAGACCCCGCAGGCCCGCCCCGAGACGCAGTCCGACCTGAATCAGCGCCCTCCCGCCGCCGACAAGAACGGCTCACCCACCCGCAACACCTGAACCAGGATTGACTCCAGTGACGGGGCCAGAGGGCTCCGTCATTCTGTTTTGGACGGGCGATTGCAGAGCTGCTCTAGACTGTCGGGTATGACGCTGCCCTCGAGGCCCCTGCCCCTCATCGTGAGTGCCGGTGAAGCCCTGACCGATCTGGTGACAGCTGGAGGGCACACCTGGCACGCGCATACCGGCGGGGCGGGCTGGAACGTGGCCCGCGCCTGCGCCCGGCTGGGCGTGCCCACGGCGTTTGCCGGTGCGGTGGGCCGCGACAATTTCGGCGACGACCTGTACCGCGCGTCGCTGGACGCTGGACTTGACCCGCGTTTTCTCCAGCAGGTGGAAGCCCCCACCCTGCTGGCGGTGGTATACCGGCAAGACCCGCCGGCCTACCGCTTCCTGGGCGAGAACAGCGCCGACCTGCACTTCGACCCGACCCTCCTGCCCAGCGGCTGGCTGCGCGAGGCGAGGTGGCTGCACCTGGGCGGCATCAGCCTGGCCCGCTGGCCCCTGGCCGACACCCTGCTGGGCATGATGGAAGCGGCCCGCGCAGCAGCGGTAAAGATCAGCTTCGACCCAAACGCCCGACTGGCCCACCACCACCCCGATTACCCCACGGTGTTCTGCGCGGTGCTGCGCCGCGCCGACCTGATCAAACTCAGTGACGAGGACATGGCTTTCTTCTTTCCAGGCGAACCCGAAGCTGACGTGGTGGCTTTCATCCGCCGCGAGAACGCCCACACGCCGCTGGTGGTGACGCGCGGTGCCCTGGGAGCGACGCTGTACACGTCCGCCCGGCTGGATCTCCCCACCTACCCGGTCACGCTCAAAGACACTGTCGGGGCCGGGGACGCGCTGTGCGCTGGCTTGCTGAGCAGCGCCACGCAGCACCCCCAGGCCGACTGGGCCGCGCACCTGGAGGTGGGTCTGCGGGCCGCCGCCTGCGCCTGCGCCCATGCGGGCGCGTACGCCCCCACCCAGGCCGACCTGCAAGCCCTGGCTTAAGGCGGGCTGCCCTGTTTCTCATCGCCCAGTCAGGCGTCGCTCAAAGCACCAGTCTGGCGTCGTCCTGATCGGCCATCATGCGCACGAAGGCTTCGACATAATGCGGATCGAACTGCTTGCCGGCCTGTGAGCGGATTTCCTGCATGGCCCGCTCGCGCGTCCAGGCGGACTTGTACGGGCGGGCGTTGGTCAGGGCGTCGTACACGTCCACGATCGTGAACACCCGCGCGGTCTCGGGGATGTTCTGGCCGCGTAGCCCGGCGGGATACCCGGTGCCGTCCCAGCGTTCGTGGTGGTAACGCACCAGGTCGAGCGTCTCGGCCGGCAGGAAGTGCAGTTCCTGCAGCATGTCGTACCCGATGGTCGTGTGCGTCTGAATGACCCGGCGTTCGGTGTCGTCCAGCGAGCCGGGTTTGTGCAGAATGCGGTCCGGAATGGCGATTTTGCCCAGGTCGTGCAGGTACGCGCCCCAGCGCAGGGCCTGCACCTGCTCTTCATCCCAGCCCAGCCGGCGCGCCAGGCGCACGCTGGTGCTCACGACCCGCTGGGTGTGCCCGCCCGTCTCGTCGTCACGCCGTTCCAGGGCTGCGCCCAGCGAGCGCAGGGTCAGCTCGTTAGCGTCGCGCAGGTCACGAATGGCGTGCCACTGCCCCAGCTGCGCCCCCAGCAGCCGCCCGAACGACGCGATCACCGATTTTTCCTGCTCGTCGAAGGCCACGCTGTCGGGGCGGGTCAGGATCAGCACGCCCAGGTGCGCCGAGGCGCGGCCGTACACCGGCGTGATGTGGTAACTGCGCCGGTCTTCGCGCCGCAGCATGGCAAGGGCTTCCTCAGCCACCCAGTGATCGGCCTGTACGCTGCGGCTGTCGTTGCCGCTGGGCTGAATGGGCCGTTCCACGAACTGCTTGAGCACCCCGGTGGCCGACAGAATGTAGGGCGTGCCCTGGCGGTAGGCCACGAAGGCGATGTTCGGCGCGATGTCCAGCTTGTTCAGGATGTCCACGCCGGCCCGGATAATGCTGTCGGCGTCGCGCGCCTCGTTCAGGCGTTCGGAACCCACCCGCAGCGCGTCGATGATGTTCTGCTGCCACGCCAGCTCAGAGCGCGCGCCCTGTTCGCGCAGGGTCACCCAGCCCACGCCGGCCAGGGTCAGCAGGGCCCCAATCAGATCGAGGAGCGGCAAAGGAGCGCTGCGCCCGGCCAGGAACATCGAAGCAGCGAAGGCCAGTGGGTAGGCGATCAGGGCTGTCCAGCGCCAGCCCCCGCCCAGTGACCACGAAGCCAGGGCCAGGATCAGGGTCGCGCCGGCCAGCAGCGCCTGATGGTGGCCCTGGGCCGCAAAGGCCATCAGGCCCAGCGAGACGAGCAGCAGCAAGATGAAGAGGGGACGGCCAGCTGACACGCCCTGAGTCTACACGCCGGGGCGCCCGGTCACTGTTCCCAGTCCAGTGTCCGCTGCCCCGGCTGCCAATACACAAAAAGGAGAAGGGCCGCAGCACACGCCACGGCCCCCTTTTCAACCCCCCGGCTTACTTACGGAGGCTGGGGTTCAGCACTTTCTTGCGCAGGCGAATGCTCTTGGGGGTCAGCTCGACCAGTTCATCTTCGCTGATGTATTCTAGCGCGTCTTCCAGGGTCAGGCGCTTGGGGGGAATCAGGCTCAAGGCCTCGTCGGCCCCCGACGAGCGGACGTTCGTGAGCTTCTTGTTCTTGCAGACGTTCACGTTCAGGTCGTTCTCGCGGCTGTTCTCGCCCACGATCATGCCCACGTACACCTCGGTGGCGGGGTCGATGAAGAAGTTGCCGCGGTCTTGCAGTTTGAAGATGGAGTAGGCGAAGGCCGGGCCGTCTTCCATGCTGACCAGCGAACCGTTCTGGCGCACCTTGAGGTCGCCGGCCCACGGCGCGTAGCCGTCGAACACGTGGCTCATGATGCCTTCGCCCTGCGTCATGCTCAGGAACTGCGTGCGGAAGCCGAACAGCGCCCGGCTGGGAATCTTGAATTCCACACGCACGCGGCTGCCCTGGGGCTCCATGTTGATCATCTGGCCCTTACGGCTGCTCAGCACGCCGATCACGCTGCTGCTGTGCTGCTCGGGCACGTCGATGACGAGGTGCTCGAAGGGCTCGTGCTTCACGCCGTCGATGTCGCGGGTAATGACGCGCGGGCTGCCGACCTGAATCTCGTAGCCTTCGCGCCGCATGGTTTCCAGCAGGATCGACAGGTGCAGTTCGCCGCGCCCGCTCACCACGAACTCGTCCGGGCGGATTTCCTCGACGCGCAGCGACACGTTCGTCATGACTTCCTTTTTCAGGCGGTCGTTCAGGTGGCGGCTGGTCACATACTTGCCTTCCTTGCCGGCAAAGGGGCTGGTGTTCGGCTGGAAGGTCATGTTCACGGTGGGTTCGTCCACGGTGATGATGGGCAACGCCTCGGGGTCGGCCAGGTCGGCGATGGTCTCCCCGATCTGCGCGTCCTCGATGCCCGCCAGCGCCACGATGTCGCCCGCGCCCACTTCGTCGGCTTCGATGCGCTTGAGGCCCAGATGGGTGAAGGGCTGCACGATCCGCACCTTGGTCATGGTGCCGTCCTTATGCATCAGGTTCACGAACTCGCCCTTCTTCACGGTGCCGCGGTTGACGCGCCCCAGCACGATACGGCCCAGGTACTCGGAGTAATCCAGGTTGGTGACCAGCATCTGAAAGGGCGCATCCAGGTCGACGTGCGGCGCGGGAATCTTCTCCAGCACCAGCTCGAACAGTTCGTGCATGTCGTCCTGCGGGTTGTTCAGGTCCTTAAAGGCCTTGCCTTCGCGGGCAATGGCGTACAGGATCGGGAAATCGAGCTGGTCGTCGTTGGCGCCGAGTTCGGCCATCAGATCGAAGGTCAGGTTCACGACCTCCTCGGGGCGGGCGTCCTGGCGGTCGATCTTGTTGACCACCACGATGGGCTTGAGGCCCAGCTCCAGCGCCTTGCGCAGCACGAAGCGGGTCTGCGGCATGGGGCCTTCGGCGGCGTCCACCAGCACCAGGCAGCCGTCCACCATGCCCAGCACGCGCTCCACTTCCCCACCGAAGTCGGCGTGGCCGGGCGTGTCCACGATGTTGATCTTGACGCCCTTGTACTCCACGGCCGTGTTTTTGGCCAAAATGGTGATGCCGCGTTCACGTTCCAGGTCGTTGCTGTCCATGGCGCGTTCGGCGATTTCCTCACCGTGCTTGAGTTCCAGGGTCTGCTTCAGCAGGCCGTCCACCAGCGTGGTTTTGCCGTGGTCGACGTGCGCGATAATCGCAATGTTTCTGTATTCCATAAGTTAGCTCCCTCTCGGAGCAAGCCGCCTTCAGCCTTCCGCCTTTAGCTTTCTGCTCTCCAGGCCCAAAAAAACCCGCCTCGAAGTGCGGGGCGGGTCACCCAACCGACTATTCTAGCAGAAGATGAAACCAGAACGTCATGACGAAGTCAGCAGACTGCTGTCACCGTCACTTTCCTCTTTCGACAGACGGGTGCGGTTTGGTCTGTTGAGACTTCTGCTGCTTATTGAAAGGTTGGACGCTTGCCCGGAGTTCGTCACCATTTACCTGAAGGAGTTGCGCCGGACTAGAAACCCGACGCTGGAACCTCTTTCTTCCCTGAGCTGGGTGGCCTTCGAGCGGGCCACTTCAGGAGAGTTCGGACATTCTCATGGTCTCGACAATACGGCAGCGCGCATCATGCACGGCTACTTCCGCGCCTGGAAATACGGTTGTGACGCTGAGGATCTCGACTGGTTGTCCCACTGGCAGTGGGTTGTTCAGCGGGCAAGACGCAAAATGAAAGATTGAGGCGCTGCCTGGCGGCTTCCTCAGCTTTCTCGCCTGTGGCCCGGTATTCTGTGGCCTGTGAACCTCGCGTCCTCCATTGATCACACGCTGCTCAAAGCCACCGCGACGAGCGCCGATATTCGCCAGTTGTGCGCCGAGGCGCGGGAGCACCGTTTCTACGCGGTGTGCGTGAACCCGGTTTTTATTCCTCTGTGCCGGGCGGAGCTGGCAGGCAGTGAGGTGAAGGTGGCGACGGTCTGCGGCTTTCCGCTGGGCGCGGTGAGCAGCGAGCAGAAGGCCGTGGAGGCCCGCCTGAGCGCTGAAGCCGGCGCGGACGAGGTGGACATGGTGATCCACGTAGGCGCGGCCCTGGAGAACGACTGGGACGCTGTGCAGGCCGACGTGAACGCGGTGCGCCGGGCTATTCCGGACCGCGTGCTGAAGGTCATCATCGAGACTTGTTACCTGTCGGACGAGCAGAAGCGCGGCGCGACCGAAGCGGCGGTGCGTGGCGGCGCGGATTTCGTGAAGACCAGCACCGGCTTCGGCACGGGCGGCGCCACCGTGGAGGATGTGCGGCTTATGGCGGAAGTCATCGCGGGCCGGGCGAAGATCAAGGCGGCGGGCGGCGTGCGTACCCCGGCAGATGCCGACGCGATGATCGCGGCGGGCGCCACGCGGCTGGGAACCTCCGGCGGGGTGGGTCTGGTGAGCGGCACGCAGAACATGCAGGGGTACTGAGTGCCGGAAGGAAGCGAAAAGACCCGGCGCGTGATTCTGGCCTCTGGCAGCCCCCGGCGGCGCGAACTGCTCAGCAACCTGGGCGTGAAGTTCGAGGTGCTGGTGAGCGGCGAGGACGAGGACAGCCCCGAAACGAACCCGCAGAAGCTGGCGGGCGACCTCGCTCTGCTGAAAGCGCGTTCGGTGGCTAAGCTGCACCCGGACGCGGTGGTGATCGCGGCAGACACCGTGGTGGCCTGCGCCGGTGAACTGCTGGCGAAACCCGCCGACGCGCTGGAAAATGCCGCCTTTATCCGCACCCTTGCAGGCAAGACGCATCAGGTGTTCACGGGCGTGAGCGTCCTCTCCCCCAGCGGCACCTTCAGCGGCGTGGAGTGCACCGACGTGGAATTTCGGCCGCTGACCGAGCAGGAAATCCAGTTTTACGCCCGCAGTGGCGAGGGGCTGGACAAAGCAGGCGGGTACGGCATTCAGGGCGTCGGCATGGGGCTGGTGGCGCGGGTGAACGGGGATTACTCGAACATCGTCGGGTTTCCGCTGGCGCTGGTCATGCGCCTGCTGCGCCGGGCCGGGGTGCCGGTGTGGGACGACCTGACTGGAGCCACCGACTTGCAGGCGGCAACCCGCGCGTGAGGCCCTGGACGCAGGCCCTCAGCGTATACGGGCTGCTGCTGGTGCTGAGTGTGGTGCTGCTGCGCTTTCAGGTGCTGGCCCCGTCCGCCCTGGGCAGCGCCACCGCCCCGCTCTCCAAAGTGGCCCTGGTGGCGGCCGACAACGTGCGTGGCAGCTTTGCCAGCATGGCCGAAGGGCGGCGCACCAGAGAGGAAATTCAAACGCTGACCCGCCGGAATCAGGAACTCCGCCAGCAGAACGAACTGCTGAGTGTGGAGCTGGGTCGCCTGCGGCAACTGACGCAGATCACGTCCACCCAGGCCCCCAACGCCGTGGGCATCGCGCAGGTGGTGGACGTGGCCCCCAGTCCGCTGCTGGCCCGCCTGAAACTGAACCGGGGCCGCGCCGACGGCCTGCGCGTCCATATGCCCGTCACCATCCCGGCGGGCCTGGTGGGTCAGGTGATCGAGGTGAGCGCCCGGAAATCCACCGTTATTGCGCTGGTCGACCCGCAGAGCAGCGTGGGCGTCACGCTCTCGGGGGGGCGCGGTGGGCGCGGCCTGGCGGTGGGTTCCCCGCCCAACCGACTGCGGGCCGAGTTCTCGCTGGGCGTTCCGGTGAAGGTCGGGGACGTGCTGGTGACCTCCAGCCTGGGGGGCGTGTACCCGGTGGGCATCCGGGTGGGCACGGTGGAGAAAATCGTGCCGGTGGGGCCAAACGACGTGACGCGCACCGTGATCGTGAAACCCGCCGTGGATGTCGGGGCCCTGACGGACGTGACCGTGCTGGGGGCACTGTGATCCTCAGAAACAGGACGCTGCAAGACGTGATGCTGACAGACACGGTGAGGATCACCCCATGAGGCCCGCGCCATGAAGCAGCTCAACCGCTTCGACCTGCCCTCGCGCGGCGGGCTGGCCCTGCCCGCCGGGCCGCAGTGGCTGATGATCGTGGCCTACTTCGTGCTGCTGATCATCGTGCAGGGCTTTCTGGCGCGGCTGCTGCAACCCATCGGCATTGCGCCGCCGGACCTGTTCCTGCTGACGGGCGCAGCCCTGGCGTGGCGGTGGCGGCCCACCGGCGCCCTGCTGGGGGCGTTCACAGTGGGGCTGCTGCAGGACATCCTGGGCGCGGGCGCCCTGGGGCTGCACGCGGCGGGGCTGGCCGGCGGAGCGCTGCTGGTGCTGGCGGTACGGCGCTGGCTGCCCGGTGGAGGCTGGCGGCGCCTGGCCTTGACCGTGGCGGCGGCCCTGGTCGGGCAGTGGTTCACCTTCACCCTGTTGACTTACGTGCTGCGCACGAATCTGGTGACCGTGCCGACCCTCTTGAAAGTCGTTCCGATGACCTTCCTGACGACATTCCTGATCGGCTGGTCGTGGGAATCGCTGATGACGTACCTGCTGGGCCGCCCGCAGGAAGGACTGGATTGAGGCCCACGTGATCGACTTCGAGTTCCCGGACGAGCCGCAGAAAAAACCAACTCCCCCGGTAGAACCAGAGACACTGGAACCTGAACCGTCACGGGTGGACACCGGGACGCAGACCGATCTGGCTTCATCGGCTCCCCCACCGGCCACTTCAGCGGCGCAGCGTGAGCTGAAGCGCACCCGCGTGGACGCCTTCGGGCGCGAGACTTTGGGCACCACCCTCCCCATGACCACCGAGCAGCAGGCGCAGGGGCGCTCGATTCTGCGCGGCGTGGCGCTGATGCTCACGCTGGGCCTGGCGGCGCTGGCGGGGCGCCTGTACCAGTTACAGCTGCACCAGCACTCTCAGTTCGCAGTGCGGGCCAGTTCCAACTTCCAGCGAGACGACGTGATCACGGCGGTACGCGGCGAGATCCGCACGCGCGACGGGGTGCTGCTGGCCAGCAGCCGCCGCGTGACCGATCTGGTGTACCTGGGGCGGCGCAACCCGGGTGATCCGGCCCAGGCCATTGCCGACTGGGACAAGATTCGCTTCCTGGCGGGCGTGCCGCAGTCGGTACTGGTGAACGGGCAGCCGCGTGAACCGGATCGGCGCAGCGAAACCAGCGTGGTGCTGGCCCGCAACGTGCCGCAGGAACGGCTGGCCGCGCTGGCCGAATACCTGGTCACGGTGCCCAGCCTGGAACTGCGTCAGCGCAACGAGCGCGTGTACCCGCAGGGGCGGATGGCCGCACACCTGATCGGGTACGTGCAGGAAGCCTCGGACAGGCAGGTGAAGGAGGAGGGCTTCACGCTTGGCGACCTGGCGGGCCGCTCGGGCCTGGAGTACAGCCTGCAGCCGCACCTGGCCGGCAAGAACGGCCTGCTGCGCCGCGAGGTGAGCGCCAGCGGCAAGCCCCTCACCGAGCAGGTCATCGACCCCGGCCTGAAGGGCCAGAACGTGACCCTGACCATCGACTCGCGCCTGCAACGCGCCGCCGAGGACGCCCTGCAGGCGGGCCTGGCCGACGTGAACGAGGGCCGGCGCCACTACGGCAAACCGCGTGAAACCCTGGTGCGGGGGGCCATCATCGCCCTCGACCCGCGCACGGGCGAGGTGCTGGCGATGGCGAGCAGCCCCGCCTACGACCCCAACTGGTTCGCTCAGGTACCCAGCCCCAACCCTGGCATGCGCAACTGGGCCGTCGACCCGAACCGCCAGAATGCCGCGCTGGACGCCGTGACCGCCAACCGCACCCTGCAGGCGTACAACCCCGGCAGCGTGTTCAAACCCGCCTCGGGTCTGGCGTATGTGGAGAAGTGGGGCAATTTCTCGACCAGTTGTGTGCCCAGCTACGTCTACCAGGGCATGCGGTTTCGCAACTGGGCCCGCTATAGCCTGGGCTGGGTGGACGCCCGCAAGGCCATCGCCTTCTCGTGCAACCCGTGGTACTACACCTCGGCGGTGCGGGCCAGTCCCGGCGCGTACTCGCGGCAACTCAAGGAGCGCGGCACCGAACTCGGGTATCGCCGCCCCACCGGGATCGAACTGGTGGGCGAGAAGGTGGGGAGCATTCCGTCCATCGACGATTACACCAGCCCGAAAGCGCCGTGGTATCCGGGGTCGGGCCTGAACATGAGCATCGGCCAGGGGGACGTGCTGGTCACGCCCGCGCAGGTGGCCCGCGTGCTGTCCACGGTCATCAACGAGGGGCGGCAGCGCCCGTTGACGGTGGTTCGCGCCTACAACGGCCAGGTGCAGCCCCTGCGGCCCGCGACGAGTGTGGTCAAGAACGGCAACCTGAGCGGCTTCCGGCTGATCAAGGAAGGCCTGACCTGGACCACCCTGATTCCCACCGGCACAGCCCGCCACGAACTGGCGCCGTGGCTTTTTCCGGTGCGAACCGGGGGCAAAACCGGCACCGCCGAGAACGGCCTGTCGCGCCGCAACGGGTACGCGTACACGCACGCCTGGTACACCGGCTACGGCCCCCTCAGCAACCCGAATTTTCTGGTCGTGACTTTTTTCCAGAACGGCGGCGAGGGTTCCGGCCCGGCCCTGAAGGCCGCCAAACGGATGTTCGCCGCCCGCTGGTGCGTGGATTTGAGCAGACCCGTGAAAGACCAGAACCCCTGCACCGGAGAACTGTCCGACATGCACAAAAGAATGGATAGGTAAAGCAGCGGAAGGCAGAGAGCGGCTGGTGAAAGCATCCTCTCCCCCCTGCTTTCTCACCACCCACTGCCATGAGCCAAACCCCGCGGCCCACCACCCTCCCTTGTGTCCATCCCGCCTGAAGCGGAGAATACCCGTGTGCGGACAGCGTGTTTCATGATTTGGAGGGCCGGATGAGTGTCCCTGAAGTGCTGGCGGGCATTCGTGCGGCGGAAGTGGCGGCGGGGCGCGTGCCAGGCAGCGTGCAACTGGTGGCGGTGACCAAGGGGCACAGCGCCGAGCAGATTCAGCAATCGATCCTGGTGCACGGCGCCTTTGCGCTAGCGGAGAACAAAGGCCAGGAACTGCGCGACAAGGTGCCGCTGCTGCCGGGCGCCCAGTGGCATTTCATCGGGGCCTTTCAGCGCAACAAGGTCAAGTACCTGCGGGACGTGACCCTGATTCACAGCCTGGAGGAACGCTGGCAGGCCGAAGCGCTTGCCGAGGCCGCGCAGAAGTGGGGGCGCGCGCCGGACGTGCTGCTGCAAATGCACAACGGCGAAGCGCAGAAACATGGCGTGTCCCCGGACGACCTGCCGCAGATGCTCAGGGACGTGCGCGCCACCGGGCTGAATGTGCGCGGCCTGATGGTCATGGCCCCTTACGACCAGCCGGAGGCCGCCGCGCAGGTGTTCCGGACCACGGCCCAGTGGGCGCACGAGCTTGGCCTGCCCGAGCTGAGTATGGGCATGAGCGACGATTACCCGCAGGCCATTGCCGCTGGGGCCACATTGGTGCGCGTCGGCAGGAGGCTCTTTCCATGAAATATTCTCCCCGCGACCTGACCCACCAGACCTTCCCCACCCGCCTGCGCGGCCTGGACGCCGCCGCCGTGCAGACCTTTCTGGCAGACGTGGCGCAGGAACTGGAGCGACTGCTGCACCGTCAGGGCGAGCTGGAAGCCCGCGTGGAACAACTGGGCGCCGAACTGAACGAGAAAAAGGAACAGGAGGAGGAAATTCGCCGCGTGTTCGTGGCCGCCGAACGCGTGTCGCATGACCTGAAGGAAAACGCCATCCGCGAAAGTGAACTCCTGGTGGCGCAGGCGAACACGCACGCGCAGGACATCCAACGTGAACAGGAACGCCGCACCGCGCAACTGGAGGCGACGCATCAGGAGCGCATGAGCACGCTAGAAATCGCGTACCGCACCCGCCACACCGACCTGGAACGCCAGCAGCACGAACTGACCCTGAAACGTGAGCACGAGCACGCCGGGCGCGTCGCCCACCTGGAGAAGCAGTTCAGTGACCAGTACCTCGAACTGACCGGCCGACTGAATGCCGCCCGCCACGAGTACAGCCAGTTCCTGAACGGGTACCGCGCCCTGGTCAATTCCTTTGCGGAACCGAGCAGCAAGCACCTGCTGCCCGAACCCACCCGGTTGCCCCAGCAGGTGCCCAGCCCGTCGACGGAACCCGCCAGAGCAGCGAACGTGATCGACCAGAATTTTCAGTAGGTTCAGGAAAGACCGCGCTGCCCCAGGGCGCCCCAGCCCTCAATCGCCGATGTAGCGCCTGAGTTCGTCGATGCTGTGGCTAGTGCCGATCACCACGAGTTTGTCGTGGGGGTTCACGGTGTCCTCGGCACGGGGCGTGACCTCGATTTTCCCGGCGTGGCTGATGGCGATGATCTGCACGCCGAACCGCCCGGTCAGGTTCAGGTCGCGCAGGGTGCCGCGCAACCTCTCGTTGGCCTCGATCTCCACGATGGCATAATCGCCGCCCAGGTCGAGGGTGTCCACGATGTTCGGCGTGGCGATCTGGCGGGCCAGGCGCACGCCCATGTCGTGCTCCGGGCGAATCACCAGGTCGGCGCCGATGCGTTCCAGCACGCGCCGCGCCATCTCGTCGATGGCCTTCGTGACGACGTAGGGTGCGCCGAGGCTCTTGGCGTTCATGGTCGCCAGGATGTTTGCCTGCACGTCCGAGCCGATCGCCACGATCACCACGTCGAAATCCCCCGCGCCCAGGGCGCGCAGGGCGCGTTCGTCGCTGGCGTCCACGATGGCGGCGTGCGTCACCAGGTTCATGACGCGCTCCACGTTCTCTTCGTTCTGGTCGATCGCCACGACCTCGTGGCCCATCTCGTACAACGTGGTGGCCACAGCCGTGCCGAAGCGGCCCAGGCCGATCACCAGGCACTGTTTGGTTTTCATGCGGAGTTCCTCACTGGGGCAAGTTTAGCCTGTGATACGGCCTCCGATTGAATCACTTCGTAGGCGATTCAATCCGGGCAAAGCGAGTGGGAGCGAAGCGGGTTCCGGGCGTGGCGAAACAGACGGAATCCGTATCGCTTGTGGCCTGGAGAAGCTCCGGCAAAAGCTGACGTCAGGGCTGAACACCCATCGCTCCACACCCCTCACCCGACGAGAATGTCGCGTTCCGGCGGATAGTCGATCAGGCTTTTGTTGGTGCGGCGGGCGTTGATGGCGACCGCGAAGGTCACGGGCCCGATGCGCCCGAGGTACATCAGGACGGTCAGGATCAGCAGGCCGGGGTCATTGATCTGGGGCGTAGTGTTCATGGAAAGGCCGACAGTGGCGGCGGCGCTGATGGTCTCGAAGAGCAGGTGCGTGAAGTCCAGCCTGGGGTTGGTGACCAGCAGCGCGAAGAACGCCCCGGAGACCAGCAGGGTGTAGATGGCGGTGATGGTACCGGCCCGCACCACGTTTTCGGGAACGATGCGGCGTCCGAAGGCGATCAGGTCCGTGCGGCCGCTGATGAGGTTCCAGGCGCTGCCCATCAGGATGGCAAACGTACTGGTCTTGATGCCGCCCCCGGTGGAGCCGCTGTTCGCGCCGACGAACATCAGGGCCATGGTGAGAAACAGGCTGCCGCTGACCAGCGCCTCGGTGTTGAGGGGCGCAAACCCCCCCGAGCGCGGCGTCACGGACTGAAAGAAAGCCGCCAGGACTTTCCCGGCGGGTTGCAGTGGCCCCAGGGTGCCGGGGTTGGCCCACTCCAGCACTAGATACACCAGCGTGCCAGTCACCAGCAGGAAAGCCGTGGTGGCCAGGGTCAGTTTGCTGTAGATCAGCAGGCGGTTGCGGCGCGGGTTTTGCCAGTGGGTCAGCACGTTCAGCTGCACCAGGAAGCCCAGGCCGCCCAGGATGATCTGGAGGGCAATCACGCCGCTGACCAGCGGGTCTTGCACGTACTGGCTCATGCCGCCGGGCATCACCACGAATCCGGCGTTGTTGAAGGCACTGACCGAGTGAAAAAGCGCGTAGTACAGGCCGTCCCCCAGGCCGAACTGCGGAACGAAGCGCAGGGCCAGCAGCGCGGCGCCGGCCAGTTCGCCGACCAGCGTGTACAGCAGGATGATTCGCAGCAGCGACACGGCCCCGCCGACATTCAGGGCGCTGATCTGTTCGCGCAGCAGTTGCCGTTCGGTGAAGTTCACCTTGCGCCCGGCCAGCATGGCGACCAGCGTGCCGAAGGTCACGATGCCCAGGCCGCCGATCTGCGCCAGTACGATCACGATGATCTGTCCGAAGCGCGTGAAGCCATCCCCCAGATCCGAGACGGTCAGGCCGGTGATGCAGATGGCGCTGGTGGCGGTGAACAGCAGCTTCACGCTGTCCAGGCGGTTGACGCCGGTCTGCACGCCGGGCAGGTGCAGTGCCAGCGTGCCCAGCAGGATGCCCAGCAGGTACAGCGCGGCGATGATCTGCGGCGGCGTGAAGCGGGCCAGCACGGGGCGTCGGGCAGAGGTCACGCGCTCACCCGATCAGGATGTCCCGCTCGGCGGGGTAACGCACGAGGTCTTTGCCCCCAGGGCGGCTGAATGCCACCGCGAAGGTCAGCGGCCCGATGCGCCCCAGGTACATCAGCAGGATCAGGATCACGTGCTGATCGGGGTGCAGGCTGGGCGTCAGGTTCATGCTGAGGCCCACCGTGGCGAAGGCGCTGACGGCCTCGAAGGCCAGTTGCACGAATTTCGTCTCGCCGTTCTTGTTGAAGATCAGCAGCAGCAGGAACATGCCCAGCACCAGGCCCATGCTGAGTAAGCCCACGGTCATGGCCCGCAGGGTGGTTTCGGTGTCGATGCGCCGCTCGAAAAGGGTGTTGTCGCGCCGCCCGCGCACCATGTTGAAGGCCGAAGCGATCATGACGTAGAAGGTGCTGGTCTTGATGCCGCCCCCGGTGCTGCCGGGGTTCGCGCCGATGAACATCAGCAGCAGCGTGACGAAAATGGTGGGGTAGGTGATGGCCCCGTAATCGATGGTGTTGAATCCGGCAGTGCGGGTGGTGACTGACTGGAAGAAACTGGCCAGGAGTTTGCCACCCAGCCCCAGTTTGCCCAGGGTCTGGGGGTTGTTCCACTCGAAGATCAGGTAGGCCAGCATGCCGATCAGCAGCAGCGCCAGCATCATGGTCAGCACCAGTTTGCTGTGAACCATCAGGCGGTAACGGCGGGGGTGCAGCAGGTGCGCCACGACGTTCATCTGCACCAGAAAGCCGGTGCCGCCCAGGATGATCAGGAAGCCGATCACCAGGCTCACCAGGGGGTCGGTTACGAAGCCCATCAGGTTATCGCTGTACAGCGCGAAGCCCGCGTTGTTGAAGGCGCTGATGGAGTGAAAGACGGCGTAGAACAACCCCATGCTCCAGCCGTGCATGGGCACGAACTTGAACGCCAGCACGGCGGCCCCGACCAGTTCTATGGCGAAGGTGTACAGGAAGATGTTGCGAATCAGCCGCGTGACATCCCCGGCGTTCAGGGCACTGACCTGCTGCGCCACCCGGATGCGTTCCGAGTAGGCCACGCGCCGCCGCATCACCAGGGCGAACGACGTGCCGAAGGTGATGATCCCCAGCCCCCCCACCTGGATCAGCAGCATGATGATCACCTGCCCCAGCCGGTTGAAGTCCTTGCTGGGGTCGATGACGTTCAGGCCCGTGACGCACAGGGCACTGGTGGCGGTGAACAGCGCCTGAAGGAAATTCACCGGGCGCAGCGTGCCGTCCGGGTTGAGGCCGTGCGTCACGGGCAGGCTGAGCAGCGTGCCGCCGATCAGAATGGCGACCGCGAAGGACAGCGCGATCAGTTGCGGCGGGCTGAGGCGGGCCAGAAAGGATTTGCGGCGCAGTGGCTCGGTGGGGGGACTGGGGGGTGCAGCAGGCACGGCGCGGATTCTACCGCTATATTGTCCTGCTATGCCTCGACCTTCCCGCACGCCCAACCGTCCTTCCGCCGGAAGAAGAACCCCGGCGGGCGGTGGTCAGTTCTCGCCCCGACCCACCGATTACCGTACCCGTCAGCCCGCGCACGAGTACGAACTGGAGGTGCTGCCGGGCCTGGAGGAGATCGCGGAAACCGAGTTGAGCGGCGTGAAGCTGGCCCGTGACCAGCGCGGCCTGCGCTTCTGGTACCCGGGCGACCCGGAACGCCTTACGCGCCTGCGTTCAGCGGTGGCCGCCTACCGCGTGAAAGCCTGGGACGTGCCGCGCCCGCGCGGCCTGCTGGGCAACCAGCAACTGGGCGAACTGACGGACTTCCTGCGGGGCGTGGCCCAGGTGGGCGGACACCGTTCCTTCCGCCTGAGTGCCGCCGGAAAGGAATCCAGCGTCATGCAGCGCCTCGCCGAGGAGTTGCAAAGCGGCCTGGAGTTGCCCCACGACCCGCAGGAAGGCGAACTGCTGATCCGCCTGCGCCCCGAAACGGGCGGCCCGGGCTGGGAAGTGCTGGCCCGCCTGACCCCGCGCCCCCTCTCAGCACGCGCCTGGCGCGAGTGCAACATGGGCGGCGGCCTGAACGCCACCATCGCCTACGCCGCGCACAAACTGGCCGGGCAACGCGACGAGGACCGCATTTTCAACCCCATGTGCGGCAGCGGCACCCTGATGATCGAACGCGCCCTGATGGGGCCTTACGACGCCCTGGTGGGCGTGGACATCAGCGCCGACGCGGTGGCCTGCACCCGGAAGAACCTGCAGGCCGCCAGACGCGAGATCGAGGTGGCGCAGGTCGATGCCCTCGAAACGGGATTGCCCGCCCGGAGTTTCGACCTGATCATCGCCGACCTGCCGTGGGGTGACGCCATCGGCAATCACCGCAGCAACAACATCCTGTACCCACGTTTCCTGGAGGAAATGCACCGCCTGATCAGCAAACACGGGCGGCTGTGCGTCATCACCCACGAACTCCGCCTCTTTGAAACCGTGCTGCGCGAACAGGACAGGTGGAACGCCCGCGAACTGTTTCAGGTCTACAGCGGCGGCCACCACCCCAAAGCCTACCTGCTCGGGAAGAAGTGAGTGGCCGGCAAATACTGGCCTCATCGGTCGCCTCACGGGGCGTGGCTCAGCCGTTTTCACTGCATGATTTGAGTCAAGCAGTACTGGTGAAGACGGGTGCTCTCATCAGCCCTCAGAAGGCGAGTAGGCACCTCTGGTACGTCCTGCACAGTGAACAAGGAGAGACGCGACTCAGAGAGCCGACGGCACTGCCGCGTGATGTTGAGCCGTCACAACGCCGATTCATGCAAATTGCAGGGCGACAAAGCCAGCCGCTTGGCCGCTTGAGCCTCACTCCAGTTTGCCGCCGAAGGTGCCTTCCCAGGCGTTGAGGATGCGGCCCTCGTTGACCAGCAGCACGGTAGGGTAGGCTTCCAGGCGAAGTTTGCGGGCAAAGGCGGTGGCGTCGTCGCCGCGCCAGACGCTCACGCCCTGCGGCGCCGGCGAGGCCACGTCCTCGGCGTTGACGGCGCGGACGGGCAGACCGCTATTCAGGATGGCCTGCCACAAGCCGCCCAGGTCGCCGCAGTCGTGCGAGTACACCACCACGATTTCGCGCGTGTCGTCCGAGTCCGTCCAGGGGTGCGGAGGGAGCTTCTCACCCAGGCGCACCAGGGCGCTGGCCGGCGAGGCCCCGAGCAGAAGAAGCAGCGACAGCAGCGGCGCACCTTTCATGCCCCTCACTATGCCCGCCCGTTCTGGCACCGGCATGAGAAGCGGCCTGACTACTGCGAGAGGGGCGCCAGCGTGAACCGCTGGGGAAAAGGGAAAGCCTGACCCGCCTTGCACAGATCAGGTCAGACGTATCAGGAAGACGTAAGGGGTAACACCGGGATTTACGGTTTCTGTTTTTGCTCCGGCATGGGGGATTGCGTCTCGTTGGGCACGGGTGTGCCGCCCACCTGCGAGCGCACCAGCTTCACGGCGTCCGGGTCGGCCTGCTCGTCGCGCAGGGGCTGGGGGTTACTGTCGGGGGCGTAGCCGGGCAACTGCTCGATGTCCACGCGGCGCTGCACGACGTTGGCGGGCGGCGTGAACTCGGTGGCGATCTTCCCGGTGGTCTTGTCGATATCGACCACGACGGTGCGCGGATCCGTGCCACTGCTGGCCGAGGCGTAGCTGGTCTCACGGTAACGGGGGGCCTGCGGCAGTTCTTCCTCGATGCCCTGACGTGGGTCGCGGGTCAGGTAACTGCGGTCGACCATGGCGGCGTTCACCTCCGGCAAAATGCCCTTGTCGGGCGTACCGCCGTAGTACACCCCGGCGGGCGGCGGCGGGAAGTCCCGGGGCGTCAGGTCCTTGTGCGACAGCTGCATCATGCGTTTCCAGATGGGCGCACTGACCCAGCCGGAGTAGTAGCGCTTGGGCATCTCGCCGCTTTGCTGTTTGCCGACCCACACCGCCCCGGTGTACAGGGGCGTGGTGCCCACGAACCACAGGTCCTTGCTGCCGTCAGTAATGCCGTTGGTGGTGCCGGTCTTGCCGGCCACCGGCCAGTTGTCCAGCCGGGCACGCTGCGCCAGGCCGGCCTGCGCGTCGTCCAGGTCGTTCACGACGCCTTTAATCATGTCCAGGCCCACGTAGGCCACCTGGGGCGACCACACCCGGGTGGGCAGTTTGGCGTCGTTGGCGGCGTCGAACAGCACCTCGCCGCGGGCCGTGGTGACGCGGGTGATGTAGCGGGGCGGGCGGTACAGGCCACCGTTCACGAAGGGCGCGTAGGCGGCGGCCAGTTTCACCGGGGTGGTTTCCACGGCGCCCAACGCGGCGGCCCAGCTGGTGCCGTCGTTCGGCGGCACGCCCAGCAGCTTCAGTTTGTTGAAGAAGGTATCCAGGCCCACGTACTCGGCCACGCGAATGGCGACCAGGTTCAGGGACTTGTCGAGGCCTTCGCGAATGGTCATCACGCGGTTGGTCTGAATGCCCTCGTAGTCCTGCGGGCAGTACCAGCCACCCTTTGAGCCGGGGTCGCGGGTACACCACTTCTGGTCGGCCATGCGCGTGAACTGCGTGGCGCCCTTTTCCAGCGCCGCCGTGTACAGCAGCGGCTTGATGGTCGAACCGACCTGGCGCTGCCCCTGCGCGGCATTGTTCCAGTCGGCGGGCGGTTCGTTGCCCACCAGTTTCTGCCCGACCATGCCCAGCACCTCGGAGGTGAAGGGGTCGATGATGACGGCGGCCAGCGTCGAGCCGTAGGGCAGCGCCTGCCCCTGGGCGGTCATGTAGCCGTAGTAGGTTTCGCGGCTGGTCTGCTCGACAGCATTCTGGATTTTCGGGTCGAGGGTGGTGTACACCCGCAGCCCCCCTGAGCCGTACACCTTTTCACGCCCGAAGCGCCTCACCAGTTCCGACTCGACCTGCCCCATGAAGTGCGGGGCGCGGGTGGTGGTCACGGCCTTCAGTTCCTTGGCCTTGCGGTCGACCAGTTTTGCCGTGACGATGTTGCCGCTGGCGTCGTACTGCACCTGCCAGCCGCGCGGTTGCAGTTTCTCCTTCCAGGCGGCGTCGGCCTGCGCCTGGGTGATCCAGCCGTCGGCGACCATGCGGGTCAGCACCGGCTTCATGTAGGTGGTGCGGTTCGTCTTGTAATCAAAGTAACGCCCGGCACTGGGCACCAGCGTGGTCAGGTACACGCTTTGCGCCAGTGTCAGGTTCTTCGGCGTGGTGCGGAAATAAGCCTGCGCCGCCGAGTGGATGCCGTACAGTTCCACCGGCCCGCCGTCGCCCCAGTAGATGGCGTTCAGGTAATTCTGGAGGATTTCTTCCTTGGTAAAACTGCGCTCGACCTGCATGGAGAGCATCCATTCCTTGATCTTGCGGTCCGGCGTGCGGGCCATGCGGTACTCGTCGAGCAGCAGGGTGTTTTTCACCAGCTGGTTGGTGAGGGTCGAGCCGCCCTGCACCTCCTCACCCTGCGCCAGGCGCTGGAACTGCCTGGCGATACCGCGTGGGTCGAGGCCGTAATGCTGGAAGAAGGTGCGGTCCTCGTTGGCGATCAGGGCCGCCACCATGAAAGGGCTGATCTCGTTGAGGTTCACGATGGTGCGGCTGATGGCCTGCTCCCCGATCTTGGGAATCAGGCTGCCCAGCGGCGTGTTGTCGCGCGCGAACACCTTGGTTTCCGCGCCCAGCTGGCGGGTCAGGCTGTCGAGTTCACGGTAGTCGGGCAGTTCACGCGCCCACTTGGTGCCGTAAGCCGCCGCCACGCCCAGCCCGGCCACCAATGCGGCCAGCACCAGCGACGTGAGGAATTTCGTGAAGCGCAGGAAGAAAATCAACTCGTCCCTCCCTGGCGGGCTTCGATCAGTTGCGCCACGCGCCCGCGCAGTTGCTTGCCGCTGACGGGCTTGTGTACCAGGTCGTCGGCGTTGACCATCTTGGCCTGGTCGCGTGTCTGGTCGTCGTCCATGCCGGTCAGCAGCAGCACCGGCGTGTTGCGCAGGCGCCGGACGCGCTTGACCCGCGAACAGATCTCGAAGCCGCTGATAAAAGGCATTTTCACGTCCAGCAGCATCGCGTCGGGCGTGTGATCCTGAAGGTATTCCAGGGCAGCCTTGCCGTCCTGCACTGCCACTATTTCATGTCCATCTGCCGACAGGATGACCTCCAGCATGGTGCGAATCGCCGGTTCATCATCCGCGACGAGGATCGTATACGCCATATCCGCCATGATAATGCAGAGCGCCAAACCTGGATGCGAAGAACATGAACCGCGCCGGGTCAGCGGGAAGGGCCGGCGGACGGCTCCTGCACCCCACTTTCGGCCCGCGCCTGCGGCAGGTCGCCGCACGGAACCACGGAGGTGATGAACCCCACCACCCGGCCCTCGTACCAGCGCGGCGTCACCTTGACCAGAGCCCGCAGCAGTTGGCCGTCGCTGCGGCGCAGCGTGACCGGCATCTGCCGCGTGGTCACCAGCGACTGCGCGGCCATCTCCTGGTACGACAGCCCTCCTGTCCCGGTCACCAGTTCCTCGGCGGTCTTGCCCAGCAGGGCTTCGCGGCTGATCCCCAGCAGCTCGCACGCCGCGCGGTTCAGGTAATGGTAGCGCCCCTCGGCGTCCAGCACGGACACGCCCATCTCCACGCTCTCCATGATCTGCCGCGACAGTTCCACCTCGCGCTCGTACGCTTCCCGCAGATGCCTGGCGTGCCGCAGGGTGCTTTTCCAGCGGGCAAAGACCAGCAGCAGGCTGACCTGCAAGACCAGCAGCAGCAGCACGAAGAATGGCGCGTCCGGGGAGATTTCACCCTGGTGCAGCACCAGGCGTTGCACCACCCGCAGGCCGACCAACACGTCAATACCGAGCAGCAGGCCGAAAATCACCAACTGCCAGGTGAGGGGAGAACCGCCTGACCGCATATGAATAAAACAATACGGCCATGCTCTGACAGCACAATGACGTGCCGGCCCACCACCTGGGCCGGCCAATTCAACCCGCTACCCGGTCTGCACCTGAGTTGATCTGCACTTGGGGCCGTCAAGGCCCACCACCACAGACCGGCATTATGTGCCCGGCGTATCCTGAACAGGTGACCCCGCCCGACGACGTCTCCCCCACCCCGCCAACGGCTCCCGCTGGAACCGCGCCCGACCGGCACATTCACCTGCCGGACGGCTCGTGCTGCAAACCCAAGAGATTTGCCCACCTGCACCAGCACACCCAGTACAGCCTGCTGGACGGCGCGGCCAAACTGAAAGACCTGCTGAAATGGGCGAAGGAAGTCACGCCGGAGGGCCAGACGCCCGCCCTGGCGATGACCGATCACGGGAACATGCACGGGGCGGTGCATTTCTACAACTACGCGACGGGCATGGGCGTGAAACCCATTATTGGTTACGAGGCTTACGTGGTGCCGGGCATGGGCACGAGAAGAGACAGGAGCCGCGCTCAGGACGGGGAGAAAGGCATTTTCCATTTGACCCTGCTGGCCCGCGACTTCGAGGGGTATCAGAACCTGTGCCGCTTGAGCAGCCGCGGGTACACCGAGGGGTACTACTACAAGCCCCGCATCGACCACGAACTCCTGCAGGAACACCATAAGGGCGTGATCGCCTTTTCGGGGTGCCTGGGCAGCGAGGTGCAGCAGCTGCTGATGCAGGGCCGCGAGGACGACGCGAAAAAACGCCTGCTGTGGTACCGCGAACTGTTCGGCGAGAACTACTACATCGAGATTCAGGACCACGGGCTGCCCGAGCAGAAGAAGAACAACCCCATCCTGAAAGCCTGGGCGCAGGAGCTGGGGATCGGCATGGTCGCCACCAACGACGGGCACTACGTGAAGAAGACCGACGCGACCGCGCACGAGACGCTGCTGGCGATTCAGACGAAGGCCACGCTGGCCGACGAGAACCGCTTCAAGTTCCCCTGCGACGAGTTCTACGTCAAAAACCTCGACGAGATGCAGCGGGCGCTGCCGGTGGCCGAGTGGGGCGAGGAAGTGTTCGACAACACCGCCCACATTGCCGACCTGTGTGACGTTCACCTGCCGGTGGGCAAGAACCGCCAGTACCAGATGCCCGCGCTGCCGATTCCCAAAGGCCGCACGATGGCCGAGGAACTGCGCGTGCAGACCTACGCCGGGGCGGTGAAACGCTACCCGGCCCACCTGACCGAGAACCTCCTGCGCGATTACGCGGCGCAGTCGCTGGCCGAACTGGGCGCGGAGGACGCCGCCCGCGTGCTGGCCCGCGTGGACGGCTGCGATGCCGCCACCTGCGACCTGGACACCCTCTACACCCTGCTGGCCTTCCTGGGCAGCGAATGGGAAGCGCGGGGCAAGGAGGCCGGCGAGAAGTACACGCCCTACCCCGCGCTGGTCAAAATGGAAAAACGCGGTGAGGACGGCGACCTGCCCACCTACGCCGCCGAGGACTGCCGCAAGACCCGCGAGCGCACCGGCGACACCACCATCGACCTGGACGGCGAAACCGAGAAGGAAACCACCCGCAGCCACCACCGGCACGCCCTGGTGCTGCTGCGCCGCGCCGAGTACGAGCTGTCGGTCATCAACAACATGGGCTTCCCGGATTACTTCCTGATCGTGGCCGACTACATAGGCTGGGCCAAGGATCACGACATTTCCGTGGGGCCGGGGCGCGGCTCGGGCGCGGGGTCGCTGGTCGCCTATGCCATCCGCATCACCAACCTCGATCCCCTCGAATTCGAGCTGCTGTTCGAGCGCTTCCTCAACCCGGACCGCATCTCCATGCCGGACTTCGACATCGACTTCAACGATGCCCGGCGCGTGGAAGTGATCGACTACGTGAGGCAAAAGTACGGGGACGACAAGGTCGCCATGATCGCCACCTTCGGGACGATGGCGAGTAAGGCGTGCCTGAAGGACGTGGCCCGCGTGATGGGCCTGGAATACGCGAAGGTGGACAAGGTCAGCAAACTCATTCCCATCAAGTTCGGGAAAAGTTACAGCCTTGAACAGGCCCGCGACAGCGTGCCGGACATCCAGCAGTACCTGGCCGAAGATGCCGAACTATTGAAAGCCTACGAGTTCGCGCAGCAACTCGAAGGCCTGACCCGCCACGCTTCCGTCCACGCGGCGGGCGTGGTGATCGGCAAGAACCAGCTCACCGACCTGGTGCCGGTCATGCGCGACACGTCCGGCGAGGGCATCGTCTGCCAGTACGACATGAAGGCCGTGGAGGACATCGGCCTGATCAAGATGGACTTCCTGGGCCTGCGCACCCTGTCCTTCCTGGACGAGGCCAAACGCATCCTGCGGGAGTCCGGCACCGACTTCGACGAGAAGTACGGCAACTTCGACAACATCCCCTTCGACGACGCCAAGACCTACGAACTGATGAGCCGCGGCGACACCAAGGGCGTCTTCCAGCTCGAAGGTGCCGGGATTGCCGACGCCTCCCGCCGCCTGAAACCCCGCCGCCTGGCCGACATCATCGCCCTGTCCGCGCTGTACCGCCCCGGCCCGATGGAGAACATCCCCACCTACGTGCGCCGCCACCACGGCCTGGAGGAGGTGGATTACGTCCGCGACGGCTTCCCTAACAGCGCGCAGTGGCTGGAAAAAATCCTGAAGGAAACCTACGGCATCCCGGTGTATCAGGAACAGATCATGCAGATTGCCTCCGAGGTCGCCGGGTACTCGCTGGGCGGGGCCGACCTGCTGCGCCGCGCGATGGGCAAGAAAGACGCCGAGGAAATGAAACGCCAGCGCCAGCTCTTTGTCAAAGGCGCAAAAGAAAAAGGCGTTCCCGAAGATGAAGGAAACAGGCTCTTCGACTTGCTGGATGCGTTTGCGAACTACGGCTTCAACAAGTGTTTGACGGGGGACACGCTGGTTCCGGTGGCGGGCGGTGAGCTGCGCCGGATTGAAGACCTGTACCGCGACGGGGTGGGCGTGGAATTGCCGAGCGTGAACGGCTCATACCGTCTGGAACTGCGTCCCACCGGGCAGTTCTTCGACAACGGCGTGAAACCCGTGTTCATGGTAAAAACCGCGCTGGGCCGCGAATTGACCGCCACGAGCAACCACCCGCTGCTGACGCTGGACGGCTGGCGCACCGTGGCAGACCTGAGAGAAGGCGAACGGATTGCCGCGCCCGCCCGCCTGCCGGAACTGGGCACCGAGAACTGCCCGGAATATGAGGCGGGCCTGCTGGGCTGGATTCTGGCCGAGGGCAACACCTGCCACACCCACGGAGCCTACCTGTACTCGCAAAGCGCGGAACAGGTGGCGGACATGGTTGCCCTGGCGCAGCAGTTCCCGAACACCCGGCCCACCGTGAAGCTGCGGGCCGACCGTCAGAACGTGCATGACGTGTACCTGGGCAGCGGCCTGCGCGGCGGTGCAGGCGGCAAGTCCGGCGTGCGCTTGTGGCTGGAAGGGTTGGGCCTGATCGGCGTGAAAGCCACCGAGAAGGCCCTGCCCCCGGCGGTGTTCCGCCTGACCAACGCCAGCCTGGCAGTGCTTCTGGGCCGGTACTGGTCGGGCGACGGCTTCCTGTACGGGAAGGGCAACACCACACCCTACGCGGCTACCTCCTCAAAGCGCCTCGCGCATGACCTGGCGCACGTCCTGCTGCGCCTGGGCATGGTCGGCAAGGTGAGCGAGAAGCACTTCGCCTACCAGCGCGGCGACGACGTTTCAGGCCGCACCGGATACACCGTTCACCTCGTCGGGCGGCGCAGCATCGAGCAGTTCCTGAACGTGATCGCGCCGCATATCGTCGGGCGCACGGAACAACTGCGTGACCTGAAGGCCTACTACGCCAGCACGCCCACTCAGCGCGAAACAGTGGACACCCTGCCTGCCAGCATCAAAACTCGCGTTCAACAGACCAAGAACGCCAGCGGCCTGACCTGGGGTGACATCGAGGCCCGGTCGGGCGTCTGCATCAAGGAGTTCTACGGCGCGGCCAAAGTGCATAAAAAGGGCTTCCGGCGCAGCACCATCCAGAGCCTGGGCGAGTTTTTTGCAGACCCTTCTCTGCTGGAAGCTTGCTCGGACGACCTGTACTGGGACACCATCACCAGCATAGAGAGTGCCGGTGAAGCGCAAACTTACGACCTGGAAGTTCCCGGCACGCATAACTTCGTGGCGAACGACCTGATCGTGCACAACAGCCACTCGGCCGCCTACGGTGTCATCACCTACCAGACCGCCTGGCTTAAAGCAAATTACCCGGTTCAATTCATGGCCGCGCTTCTTACTGTCGAAAGGCGCGATTCCGACAAAGTGGCCGAGTACGTCAGTGACGCCCGGAAGATGGACTTGCACGTTCTCCCGCCGGACATCAACCGTTCCAGCAGCGACTTCGCGGTGGTCGGGCAGGACATCCTGTTCGGGCTGTACGCCATCAAGGGCCTGGGCGAGAACGCCGTGCTGAAGATCCTGGAGGAACGCGAGAAGGCCGGGGCGTTCAAGTCCCTGGCGGACTTCTGCTCGCGCCTGGGCAACAAGGTCTGCAACCGCAAGGCGCTGGAAAGCCTGATCAAGAGCGGCGCATTCGACCAGTTCGGCGAACGCCACCAGCTCATCCAGAGCCTGGACGACGCCCTGGAGGACGCCGCCGGGGCCGCCGACATCAACGCCAAGGCGCAGAGCGGCATGAGCATGATGTTCGGCATGGACGAAGTGAAGAAGGAACGCCCCCTGCGCACCGGCATTCCCGCCTACAGCGACCTGGAACGCCTGAAGATCGAAAAGGACGCCCTGGGCCTCTACATCTCCGGTCACCCGCTGGAACAGCACGAGGGCCTGCGCGAGGCCGCCAGTTGCCGCATCAGCGACCTGGACACCTGGTTCACCGCGCAGAACGCCGCGCCCGGCAAACGCCTGAAAGCCGTCCTGGCCGGCATGATCGAGGGCGTCGTCAAGAAACCCACCAAGAGCGGCGGCATGATGGCAAGGTTCATCCTCGCCGACGAGAGCGGCCAGACCGAACTGGTCGCCTTCTCCCGCGCCTACGACCGCATTCAGGAGAAACTGGTCAACGACACGCCCGCCCTGGTGATCGTGGAACTGGAAAGCGAGGACGGCGGCCTGCGGGCCATCGCCGAGGAAGTCGTCAGCATCGAGCAACTGGGCGAGGTGCCCAAGGTCATGTACGTCACCATCGACCTGGAAACCGCCAGCCCCGACAGCATCGGCGAATTCCAGAGCGTACTGGACGAACACGCCGGAAGCATGCCCACCTACCTGAGACTGGAAACGCCCGAGCAATTCGTGATCTACCAGCTCGACCACGCCATGGGCAGCCAGCAGGCCATTAAAGTCCTGAACGAAACCTTCCCCTGGGCCAACGCCCACCTGGCGTATGACCAGCAAACCATCCTGGGAAGATTCGCGCCCAAGCCCCCCGCATGGATGAACAAGCAAGGGAACGGTGGGGGAATGCGGGCGTGAGTCAAAGGCCGCTCCCGAAAACGGGCCTTGAATCCAAATGCTGGCTCTGGCGTATCGAACTGGGTTTATGCGGGCCGATGGACTCTTCCGCTCAAGCAGTCCGAACCTGGGCGGACTCCCGGATTGAACAGGGGGAAGTGCTTGAATCATTGCTGATGCTCAGCATGGACACACACATCCTGGCTGACGCCGTCTATCCACTCCGTCAGCTATCGGCAGGAACTCATGCAGAGGATGCTTTGCCGAAGTTCGCAACAGCACTCGCACAGGAACTTGATCACAATCCCAGGATGATGACCAATGTTATCTGGCAGAACTTGGAGGAACTCGTCCACACCGAGGAATTCCAATCACAGCGACGCGAAGAGCTGGCAGAATTGACGGAGTTAGTCGTTGACCTAGTCGTAGGTCGGAGCGTCCCCCCTCACCGGCGTGCATGGGAGGCCCGCGCCTACGGAGCCGGCGAGCTGATCAAAGAGGAGGAGGTCTACGGCCGACTCCTGTCTGTCCTTCTCAGAGAATGGGCGGCCCCTTTCACGACGACTGAAGCGTAAACCGTTGGCGTATGCGCGGGCGTTCCCTTGAGCCAATTGCGTTGATTGGTCAATCCGTTCAGTTGGGGAAGGTGTGGCCTGCGGGGGACCGTTCGATCCGTGCGTGCTTCAACTCAAACCCATTCCCCACCGCTCCCCCTGCTGCCGTGTTATCGAAGATCACCCACACCTCACCTTCAAGCGCCTGGATTTCCTCTGCCAGCCCTTGCAACGCCTCTTCTGTGTAGGCCGAGTAATACCGTCTGGGTGAGCCGTGCCAGCGGTAGTAACTCAGCCCTTCCCACCCGCCAGGACGCGCGGCTTCTGGCACTACTGCGGGGTCGGCGGCAACTTGGGAAACGCGGTAGGTCTTAAGTACCTCGTCCACGTCGGGGCTGAACCAGGTGGCGTGCCGGGATTCGCAGGCGACGGGGGCGGGCGTGAGGTCGCGCAGGGTGTGGAAGAAGTCCGTGGCGAGGTCGGGGTCGTACTTCAGGCTGGGTGGGAGTTGCACCAGCAGCGGCCCCAGCTTGCCGCCCAGGTGGCTGACCTGTTCAATAAACTCGGCAAGCGGCGTGTGCACGTCGCGCAGTTTCGCGGTGTGCGTGATGGCTTTCGGGACTTTCACGCTGAAGCGGAAGCCGTCCGGCACGCTCGCGGCCCACTTCGCGTAGGTGGCGGGACGGTGCGGGCGGTAGAAGGAACTGTTGATCTCCACGGCGGTAAGGCGCGTGGCGTAGCGTTCCAGCACGCTGTTGCCCTCCCCGAACTCGGGGCGTCCACTGGCCACACTCCAGCCCACGCAACCGATGAAAACTTGGCGGGTCATGTTTTGCTGCGCCTGGGCGGTTTCAGGTTCACCACGTCGCCTATCAGCCCCATCTCGCCCAGCCTTCCCGTAATCAGTGAGCGGTGGCATTCGCCGGGTTCGTGTTCGTAGCACAGCAGGGCGGTGGGGTACTGCGCGGCGAGGTCGGCCAGTTCGTGCAGCGCGTCCCCTTGCGTGGCGAGGTGCAGGGTGTACCCGGCTTTCAGGGCCTGGAAGTCGTGATCCAGCTTGTACGCCTTGCGGATGGCGGGCGGCGTGCCGAGGGAGTGCAGGTGCTTGTAACCAATGCCCTGTTCTTTCAGGGCTTCGGTCAGGGCGGTTTTGCTGTAGCCCTGGCGACGGCTCTGGGCGCGTTCGCGGGTGTCCACCACCAGCTTCACGCCAGCCTGCGTCAGGGTATGCAGGAACTCGTGCAGGTGCGCGTCCTCGTACCCGATGGTGTAGATGGTCGGCTGGGTGGGGGTGGGCAGGGTCATGCGCTCAGGGTACGGGCGGGCGCGGCGCGCAATGGTGGCGCGCGCCGGGGTTTACCTGAACCAGGGCCAGTCGCTTTCCTTGAAGGTCACCTCGTTCCATTTGGGGTGAAAGCCCTCGGTTTCCTGCAGGGCCGTGAGTTTGCCCAGGGCGCACTTCTGGTAGTTCAGCAGGGCCGCGCGTTTCTCCGGGGTTTTGAAGTCGCGGGTCACCAGAATGCGCTGCACGCCGTAGGTGGGAACACCGCTGCCCAGTTGCGGGTAGCGCAGCGTGGCCTCGCGGTAAAAGCCGTTGACTTTATTGCTGGGAATGTCCAGGGGCAGCAGGGCGTAACGGGTAGCGTCCAGGCTTTTCACCCAGTCGGCAGGTTGCCCGACCACACTCAGGGCGGCGTCCACCTGCCCGGCGGCCAGGGCCTTCAGGGTGTCCTCGCGGTTCTTGTACTCCACGATGGTAAAGGGAAGGCCGGATTTGGCTTTCAGGACGTTGGCGGTAATCATGCTGCCGCCCCAGGTGCCGACCTTCTTGCCTTTCAGGTCGCTGAATTTGCTTGCGCCGACGATGCTGACTTTCCCGAACACGTTCTTCTTCTGCTGGGGGCGCGGGGCGATCAGGTGAATCTCGTCGAAGTTCAGTGGAAGAAGCTGTTTCAGCTCGCGGGCGCGGGGGTCTTTGTCGATCTGGTCGCGGGCTTTCAGCACGTCCAGTTGAATAAAGGCCAGGGACACCTGATTGCCGAGCAGCAAGTCCAGGTTCTCGACACTGCCGCTGGTCTGGCGCTGGCGCAGAAAACTGGCGTTCGTGCACACCCGCCCGATGTCGCGGAACATGTCGCTCGCGCTGCTGCCTTTGGGGCTGGTGGCGACATCCAGAAACATGGGTGGGGCGGCCTGGGCGGTACAGAACGGGGCCGTACACAGCGAGACCGTGCACAGAAGGGTGGCCGTGGTTCGGACGGGGTGCCGCATGGGTTCTCCTTTTCGCTCAGAGGCGGGGTTCCTGAGCGCAGGAAAGCAGCGCCGTATCAGCCGCAGGTCAGGCGCCTGCTGTTCCGGCGCCCGGAAATCATGGCGCCGTCAGGCCCCCGTTTCCGGGTATCATGGAGGGTATGAGTGGTCTCCTCACGCCCCCCTGACCGTGTGGTCGCGCGCGAGTCGAGACGACTGTTTTTTCCCTCTGAGTCACATTGTTCGGGCCTGACCTGCCCGCAGGAGTAAGCATGACTGCCCCAAGCCAATCCCATAACAACAGCAATCCCGCTGCGCTGGAGCGCGAAATCAACCGCCGCCGGACGTTCGCCATCATCTCCCACCCGGACGCCGGCAAAACCACCATGACCGAGAAACTGCTGCTGTACGGCGGCGCCATTCAGGAGGCGGGGTCGGTGACGGCCAAGGAAGGACGCAGCCATACCAAATCCGACTGGATGAGCATCGAGCAGCAGCGCGGCATTTCCATCAGTTCCTCGGCCCTGACCTTCGAGTACCGCGGCAAGCACGTGAACCTGCTGGACACGCCGGGACACCAGGATTTTTCCGAGGACACCTACCGCACCCTGACCGCCGCCGACAGCGCCCTGATGGTGCTGGACGCGGCGCGTGGCGTGCAGTCGCAGACCGAGAAACTGTTTGCGGTGTGCCGCAACCGGGGCATCCCCATCCTGACTTTCGTGAACAAGCTCGACCGGCCCGCGCTCGACGCCTTCGAGCTGGTGGCGCAGGTCGAGGAAACGCTGAAAATCACGGCGGTGCCGCTGACCTGGCCGATTGGCGACGGCCCGGACTTCAAAGGCGTGTACGACCTGCTGACCAACCAGGTGCTGACCTTCGACCGCACCTCGGGCGGCAAGCACCGCGCCCCGGTGCACACGGCGGGCCTGGACGACCCGAAACTGGATGAACTGGTGGGGCCGGATCTGGCGAACAAGCTGCGCGAGGACGTGGAACTGATTCAGGGGGCCATGCCGGCCTTCGACGCCGACACCTTCCTGAAAGGCGAACTCACACCGGTGTTTTTCGGCAGTGCCATCAACAACTTCGGGGTCGAGCACTTCCTGAGCCACTTCGTCGACCTCGCGCCGCCCCCTGGCCCGGTGGACACCAACCTGGGCGAGCGCGACCCGGACGCGCCGTTCGCGGGCTTCATCTTCAAGTTGCAGGCCAACATGAGCCGGGCACACCGCGACCGCACCGCCTACATGCGGGTCATGAGCGGGCACTTCGAGCGTGGCATGGACGTGACGCATACCCGCACCGGGCGCAAGCTCAGGCTCTCGCAGGCCCACACGCTGTTCGCGCAGGATCGGGAAAAAGTCGAGGAAGCCTTCCCCGGCGACATCGTGGGGCTGGTCAACCCCGGCGTGTTCCAGATCGGGGACGTGGTGAGCGTGGACGGCAAGGTGACGCTGCCGGGCTTCCCCAGGTTTACCCCCGAAACCTTCGCCACCATTACCCTGCGGGATGTGGGCAAACGCAAGGCGTTCATGAAGGGCCTCACTCAACTGGCCGAGGAAGGCGTGGTGCAGGTCTTCTACCCCACCGACGGCGCGCGCGACCCCTACCTGGGGGCGGTCGGGCCGCTGCAATTCGAGGTGTTTCAGGCCCGCTTGCAGGAGGAATACGGCGTGGATGTGGACATGCACGTCACCAGTTACGGGCTGGTGCGCTGGCTGGCCGGTGACCCCACCAATGTCGCCCGTTTCGCCCGCCACGTCGAGGACGACCAGGGCCGCCCGGTCATGCTGTTTCGCAGCAAGTACGATCTGGAATACACCGCCGAGCAGCATCCCGAAATCGAGTTCCTGCCCCTGCCCAAAGATCTGACGCGGGTCTAAACGGAGTAGCGAGCATAGGGAAAGGGAAGTCTGCTCCCCTGTAACCCAACCTGCAAGACATTCGTCATCTTGACCGAACCATAATGTAAGTCAGATGCGCCCTCTTCGCCTGCTGCTGGCTTCCCTGGCCCTGACCTGCGCCGCCTCTGCGGCCGCGCCCAAAAACGCTTCCGGTTACGTGCTGGAGGGCATGCCGCTGATCCGGCAGTCCTACAATGCCTGTGGCCCGGCCAGCATCACACAGGTGCTGGGCTACTACGGCCTGAATGTGAAAATGGAGGACGTGAGCCGCTGGACGCGCCCGGACGAGCGCTCTTACATGAGCGCGCAGGCCATCGTGAACTTTGCGCCGGTGGTCGGCATGGAAGCGCGGCTGTATGCCGGTGGCACCCTCAACTCGGTGCGCAGCGCTATCAAGCACGGATTGCCGCTGATCGCGCTGCAATCGCACATCCCCGAGGCTGGCAAGGTCATTCCGCACTGGCGCGTCATTGTCGGGTACGACGACGCCCGCCGCGCGGTGTACACCAAAGACCCGCTGCTCGGGTACGTCGCTATCGGATACGACGACTTCCTGCGGGTATGGGCCGATCAGCGCGGGCAGTTCGCGGTGCTGTACCCGCCTAAACTGAGTGCCACCGTCAGGAAAACCCTGGGGTAAGAGGCAAAAGAGCGGGGAGAGCCACTGTGGACTCTCCCCGCTCTTTTTGCTGTCGACTTACTTCAGGACTTCCAGCGCCTTTTTCAGGATGGCGTCGCCCTGCACGTCCACGGTGGCTTCACCCTGGGTGCTGCTGCGAGTGGGGCGCTTCACCTCGCCGGTATACGTGAATTTGCCTTCCTTGTCGGCAGTCACGGTCACGGGCTTGCCGTCGACCTGAATGGTCACTTTCGCGCCGGGCTGTGCGCCGCCGCCGGTGAAGTTCAGCGGCACGGTGTAGCGGGTGTCCTTCACGACGATGTCGGGCGTGATGCCCTTCTTGTGAATCTGGCGTCCGTTCGGGGTGAGCCACTCGTTGGCGACGATGGCGACCTTGCCGCCGTCGGGCAGGTCGATGGGAATCTGGGCCACGCCCTTGCCGAAGGTCTGCTCACCGATGATGGTGGCGCGTTTCACGTCCTGCAAAGCTCCGCTGACCACCTCGCTGGCGCTGGCGCTGTTCTTGTTGACCAGCACCACCAGTTTGCCGGTGTAGTCGCTGGCCGCGCGGCTGGCCTTGCCGTACACCTGCGTCTTGCCGCTGCGGTCGCGCAGGCTCACGATGTTGCCGGTCTGCATGAACTGGTCGGCCACGTCCACGCCGGCGTTCAGCAGGCCGCCGCCGTTGTCGCGCAGGTCAAGGATCAGTTTCTGGACGTTCTTTTTCTTCATGTCGGCAATGGCCGCGCGGAACTGTTCGCTGACCTTCTCGTTGTAGAAGGTGTTCAGGGCGATGTACCCGACGTTGCCGGGCAGGACGGTTTCTTCGACGCTGACGATGTTGACCTGCGAGCGGGTCATCTCCACCGTGTACGGTTTGCCGTTGCGGGCAAAAGTGACCGTCACCTTGGAGTTGAGCGGGCCGCGCACCAGTTTCACGATGTCGTCCAGTTTTGCGGTCATCACGTCCTTGTCGCCGACCTTCACGAACACGTCCCCGATCTGAACGCCCACCTTGGCGGCGGCGTTGCCCTTGTACACGTTGTCGATCTTGCCGCCGGTGCCGTCGGGGTTGGCGGCGACCAGGGTCACGCCGATGCCGCCGAAAGTACCCTTGAGGTTCTCGGCGTCGATCTGGTTTTTCTCGGGTTCGCTGTAGTACGTGAATTCGTCGTCCAGGCTCCCTAACGCGCCCTGGATCGCGCCGCGCAGCAATTTGTCCTGATCCACGGGGTGCAGGTAGTACTTGTTCAGGTCATTCAGTACTTCCACGAAGGTCTTCCCGACCGGGGTGGCGGCAATGTTGCTGGTGGTGTAGGCGTTCATCTGGGCGTAGGCCACGGCAGCCGTCAGGGCCAGCGTGCCCGCGGCGAGAGCGAAGCGGTTCGGTTTCACGTCTGCCAGAATACGGCGCGCAGGTGAAACGAAATTGAAAGGAAAGTCGCAGGAAGGTGGGCCACCTTAAGAAAAGCCGGGAGTGCCTCAGCCGCCCAGTCGGGCCCTCCAACCCGCGCCGCTGCCCGGGCGCTTCCTCACGGCGTGGGGCGAGGCGTGCGTTATGCTGCTGGAGCGCATGCCCGCCTCTTTTCGTCAGACCCGACCGCTTCCGCCTCCCTATGCCTCGGCCCACCCGCGGGGGCGGGCATGATCGATTTCAAGCAGGTGACGCTGGAGTACCCGGTCACCCGTACGCTGGCGCTCGACGACGTGACACTGCACATCGGCAAAGGCGAATTCGTGTACCTGGTCGGGCACTCGGGCGCGGGTAAAAGCAGTTTCATGAACCTGCTGCTCAAGCGCGCCCTGCCCACGAGGGGCGTGGTGCAGGTGGCGGGCCTGCCGCTGAGCCACTACCGCGGCCGCAAGACGCCGCTGCTGCGCCGGCGCATGGGCACAGTCTTTCAGGACAACCTGCTGCTCGACCACCTGAACGCCTACGACAACGTGGCCTTCGCACTTCGCGTCACGGGCGTGCCGGCGCGCGAGTGGCGCCAGCGCGTGACCGTGGCGCTGCGCACGGTGGGCCTGGAACACAAGAAGACGGCCCTGCCGGTCCAGCTTTCCCTGGGCGAGCAGCAGCGCGTGGCGATCGCGCGGGCCATCGTGTCCGACCCGCCCATCATGCTGGCCGACGAACCCACCGGCAACCTCGACCCGGACAACAGCCGCGAGGTGCTGAAGGTGTTGCAGAACGTCAACCTGCGCGGCACCACCGTGATCGTCGCCACGCACGCCCGCGAACTGGTCGAAACCTACCGCCACCGCACCCTGACCCTGCGCAAGGGCAAACTGGTGCGCGACGACCCGCTGGGGGGGTACACGCTGTGAAGGCCCGCTACGCTGGCGGTCGAAGGGTCAAAGGGTCTGAGGGTCTAAGGAGACCGAGGGCCGCGTTTCTTGAACCCTCGGACTCTTCGACTCTTGAACGCCGTCAAAGGCGGCTCGCATGAACTACCACCTTCGTCAGGCGCTGCTCGCCATGCGGGCCAATTTCACGTCCACGTTCTCGACGTTGACGACCATGACGATCACCCTGCTGGTGCTGGGGGCGGTGCTGCTGCTGACCCTGAACGTGAACCGCACGCTGGAGCAACTGGAGTCGCAGGTGGAGGTCGCGGCTTACCTGACCGAGCAGGCCGACGACGCCAACCTGCTGGCGCAGGTGAAGCAGTACCCGCAGGTGCGGGAGGCGCAACTGCTGAGTAAAGAGCAGGTGCTGGCCGAGATGACCCGCGATTACCCCTACGCGAAAGAGGCGGCCGACCTGGCCGGCAACCCCTTCCCCGACACCATTCGCATGCGGGTGGGCCGCGTCGAGGACTCGCGCCCGGTGGCCAGCGCGGTGCAGCGATTGCCGGGCGTGGAAAGCGTGGAGTACGGCGCGGGGTACGTCGACCCGGCGGTGCGTACGCTCACGGCGGTCAGAACCGCCGGCTACGGGCTGGTGAGTCTGCTATTGCTGGGCACACTCTTTAACATCCTGAACGCAGTGCGGGTCGCCATGTATGCCCGCCGCAACGAGATCGGCGTGATGCGCCTGTTGGGGGCCACGCCCGCGTTTATCCGCATGCCGCACCTGATCGAGGGCATTCTGGTGGGCCTGATCGCCTCGGTCATCGCCACCGGGGCGCTGGGCTTCGCTTACCTGGAGCTGTCCAGACGCCTGGTGCAGTTCGTGCCGGTGTTTCCCATTGTCACCGACCTGAACACCATCCTGCCCATCCTGGCGGGCGTGGCGGTGCTGGGCATCGCGGTGGGCCTGATCGGCAGCCTGTTCGCCACCAGCCGCTACCTGAGGGAACTGGAGTGAATTTCCCGCGACTGGGCCGGCGATTGGGCCGGCGGCTGGGGCAATATCTGGGCCTGACCCTGATCCTGTCGGCCAGTGTGCTGAGCGGGGCGCAGACCACTAGCGAGCGCCTCTTGCAGTTGCAACGCGACCTGCAACAGCAAAAAACCCTGAACGACCAGCAAGCCAAGCAACTTCAGAAACTGCGCTCCAGACTGGCGAACCTGACCGCGCAGCAGAAAGCCACCCTGGACAGGCTGGACACTCTGGCCGTCAGTATCGCCACGCTGGAAAACCAGCTGGCCAACACCACCGCGCGCGTGGCCCTGGCCGGGCGGCAACTGGAGGAAACCAGCGCGCAACTGGCCCTCACGCAGGTGCGCGTGGACAAGTTGAAGGCCGACGTGCGCGGTGTCCTGAACAGCCTGTACCGCGAACGCAGCGGGCAGTATCTGGCGCTGCTCTCGCAGTCGAAGAACCTCTCGGACCTGCTGATCCGCCTGGATTACGCCAACATGTCCGGTCAGCACAACGTGCAGGTGATCGGCACGCTCCGGGACGCCGCCGAACTGCTCCAGACGCAGCAGGCCCAGCAGACCCGCCAGTCCCAGGCCCTTCAGGCACTTCAGGCCGAACGGGCCACCAAGCTGGCCGACCTGCGCGCCACGCGCCGCGAACAGCAAGCCCTGCTGGCACAGCTGCGCAAGTCCACCGAGGGCCAGAAGGCTGTGGCAGTACGCACCCAGGCGCAGCAGGCCCTGACCGCGCAGTCCATCGACCAGCTGGTGGGGCAGGTCGTCCGGGAACGCGCCCGCATCGAAGCCGAGCGGCGCCGCCGGCTGGAAGAGGAACGCCAGCGCCGCGAAGCCGAGGCCCGCCGCCTGGCCGCCGAACAGGAACGCGCCCGCCAGGAAGCCCTTCGCCTGGCCAGACTGCGGGCCGAACAGGAACGCCAGGCCCGCGAGGAAAAGCAGCGGCAGGCCCGGCTGGCCCGTGAACGCCAGGAGGCGCTGCTGCGGGCGCGGCAGCAGGCACTGGAACGCGAGCGGGCAGCCCTGCGGGCCCGGCAGGTTCAGGTGCAGCAGGCCCAGCAGCAGAACACCATCGAGTTGCAACCCCTGCCCGCGCTCCCGAGCACCGGCCCGGTCGGCTTTCCGCTGGCCGGCGGGCAGATTTCGGCGCCCTACGGCACGAACGGTGCGCAGTGGGTGCTGCTCAGCGGCCCTGCCGGCGCGCAGGCCACCGCGGCCCTCGACGGCAACGTCCTGGCCGCCACGCACTACGCTTCGCTGGGATGGGTGGTGCTGCTCGACAACGGGGGCGGCCTGGTCACCGGGTACTTCGGGCTCAGCGAGGCGTCCGTTAACGTGGGCGAGCGCGTGCGCCGGGGCGCGCCGGTCGGCGTGATCGGCGGCAGCCCCATCTTCGGCGCTGAACGCATGGCCTTCCAACTCCGGCAGAACGGCACCCCCACCGCCCCCCGGTTCTAGCGGGGAAGTGGTGCGGCAGGCGTGTATAGAAAAGCATGGCTGGGGGTCAAGAGAATGCCCGCCGGCTCTTGCTTGAACCCCGCGCTTCTGGTAAAGTTCTGCGGTGCGCTCCGATTCTGGCTGCTGACGGGCGCAGCGTCCCGGCCCTAGCGGGGACACTACCCTCGAAATCAACCCCCAGAGGTCAACTGAGCATGGTTAAAATTCGTCTGTCCCGTTACGGCTCCACCCACAACCCCCACTACCGCATCGTCGTCGCCGACGCCCGCCGCCCCCGCGACGGTGGCTACATCGAGAACCTGGGTCACTACGACCCCCGCAAAACCCGCGAAGACTACCTGAAGGTCAACGTGGAACGCGCCCAGGAGTGGCTCGCCAAGGGCGCCCAGCCCACCGCGACGGCCAAGCGCCTGCTGAAAGCCCAGGGCGTCAAGTTCTAAAGCAAGCCAGTAATGTGCAGAGGCTCCCGTGTGGGGCCTCTTTTTTATGGCCCCGATTCGGGGTGGTGTACTTCGCGGGGTGGTGTACTCCCTTCTGTCAGGAGTACACCAGTTTATTTGAAGGGCGCGGGGCGCAGACTGTGGTCATCAAAGAAGGGCATTCGGCACCTCCCCAGCGTGGGCGAGGACAGATCACCCCCCTTCAAAAGGAGCTGCACCATGACCCCCACCCCCAAAACCCCCGCCGAAATCCTGGAGAAGACCTGGCAGACCGACGAGCGCTGGAAAGGCATCAAGCGCAACTACACCGCCGACGAGGTCGTGAAACTGCGCGGCAGCCTGCCCATCGAGCACACCCTGGCCCGCCACGGCGCGAACAAACTGTGGCAGCAGATGAAAGAAATGCCCTTCGTGAACGCCCTGGGCGCACTGACCGGCAACCAGGCCATGCAGCAGGTCAAGGCCGGCCTGAAGGCCATTTACCTCAGTGGCTGGCAGGTGGCCGGTGACGCCAACAACGCCGGGCAGATGTACCCGGATCAGAGCCTCTACCCCGCGAGCAGCGTGCCGGACGTGGTCAAGCGCATCAACAACACCCTGCGCCGCGCCGACCAGATTCAGCACAGTGAAGGCAGGAACGAGATCGATTACCTCGTGCCCATCGTCGCCGACGCCGAAGCCGGATTCGGTGGCCCCCTGAACGCCTTCGAACTGATGAAAGCCATGATCGAAGCGGGCGCGGCGGGCGTGCATTTTGAAGACCAGCTCGCCAGTGAGAAGAAGTGTGGTCACCTGGGCGGCAAGGTGCTGGTGCCCACCAGCCAGTTTATCCGCACGCTGAACGCCGCCCGACTGGCCGCCGACGTTTCCGGCGTGCCCACCGTCCTGATCGCCCGCACCGACGCCGACGCCGCCAACCTGCTCACCAGTGACGTGGACGACAACGACAAACCCTTCTGCACCGGCGAACGCACCCCCGAAGGCTTCTATTACGTCAAGCCCGGCATCGAGCAGGCCATTTCCCGCGCCCTGGCCTACGCCCCTTACGCCGACGTGATCTGGTGCGAAACCAGCATCCCCAACCTGGAGGACGCCCGCAAGTTCGCCGAGGCCGTCCACGAGAAATTCCCGGGCAAACTGCTGGCCTACAACTGCTCGCCCAGCTTCAACTGGAAGAAAAACCTGGACGACGAAACCATCGCCAGATTCCAGGTCGAGCTGGGCAAGATGGGCTACAAGTTCCAGTTCATCACCCTGGCCGGCTTCCACAGCCTCAACATGAGCATGTTCGACCTGGCCTACGGCTACGCCCGCAAGCAGATGAGCGCCTTCGTCGAACTCCAGGAACGCGAATTCGAAGCGCAGGAGCGTGGCTTCACCGCCGTCAAGCACCAGCGCGAAGTCGGCACCGGCTACTTCGACCTGGTGGCGCAGGCCGCCGGCGGCGGTCAGAGCAGCACCACCGCCCTGGCCGGCAGCACCGAGGCGCAGCAGTTCGGCAAGGAACTCGCCGGCGCGCACGACTGAGCCAACGCAGTAAGCCATATCATCGGAAGGGCAGCCCGAGAAGGCTGCCTTTCTGGTTCACAATGTGCATAAAGGAAAGAAACCCCACCAGAGACGGCAGGGGCTTCCGAAATGGTGGAGGAGACGGGACTTGAACCCGCATAAATGACGCTGGAACTTTCAGGAAACGCGCTTCCCTTGCTGCTTTAACCCACCCCCCGGAAGGGGCCGCTATAGGTGCAACTGCAACCCGTTCCGACCTTGCGGCCTGCGCCCAAAGCTGTTCGCTGTACCGGATCAGACAATCGTTTTTCCCGGTGGCCCGCCTGTTGGCCGACTCCCCCGCCAGCAATGTACGGCGGACGGGTCAAGGCGTGAATCAGACGAATGGCTTACGTCAGGTTGTTCTTTCGCTGGTATCGCCACACCAGTTCACTGAAACCGCCCAGCAGAATCGTCATGGCGGCAGCCTGCGCAGCCACCGCCAGCAAACTTAAACCTAAAGAACTGAAGAACAGGCCATTCACGACAGCCACCAGTAAAGCCGTCAGGAGCAGCAAAGACCAACGAGCCATGCGGTCTGGATGGCAAGCCAGCACCGCAAATACGCTCATAAGGGCAAAATTCAGCAAGACTACGCCAAGAGGTTGCCCTTCCTTCAATTGCTGGATGGGAAGTATGGATGGGTAGAACCACAGGACAGCGTGGAGCTGAATCATGCGGCTTCAACAAACGGTTCGATCCTATAGCGGAGCAGTTCCGCGACCGTCCAGGCGTGATCCGTCACACCTGCGGCCATCCCCGGCGTTC